>CAYOTE010000215.1:0-4201 GCA_964406785.1 uncultured Clostridia bacterium | reverse complement strand
CCTGAGTAGTAATGCAAGTATCTCAAAAAGTATATTAAAAAGTGTTTTTTTGTTTCGATGATAATCTTTATTATTGATATTTAAACAATTATACTCAATTAAAATTATTTTGTTTTTGTTCGCAATAATTGTCCTTTGACAATATAATACACTCAATGATGACATCATAATACATTTTAACACGGGGAAATAAATTTAACGGTAGACAATCGATATAAATATTATGTAGGATCTGAAGATAATTAAATGATATTTCACCAATTCAATATTTCCAATGAAAAAAACCAAGAACGGAATTATTTAACTCATCTCTATATTTGTTCCATTGCGGCATATATGAATTTAATAAATTAAAGAATCTATTAGAATGAGAATTTTCGTGAAAATGTGTCATTTCATGAACTAAGATATATTCTAAACATTCAATTGAAGTTTTTGCCAATTCCAGATTTATCCATATTCTCTTGCTATTAGGATTGCAAGACCCCCATTTAGTTTTCATCTTTTTTATACCCACCTCATTGACGGTTACTCCAATGATATTTTCCCATTTTTTAAGCAATAATGGTATACGTTTTCTTAATTCTGCTCGATAATATTTTTCAATAATATTTTCTCGTTGTTTAATTGTCATATTTGATTTTATATATAAATCTATATAATTTTTTCTTTTGATATCAACTCTTGGTTTATCATCAGTAAATATTACATTCAATCTATATCTGCGTCCCAAAAAATAATGACTTTCACCAGAAACAAATTCTCGTTTTGTTTGTCGTTGTTGTTGTTCAAATTTTATTTTTTGTTTTTTTATCCATGGTGTTTTAGAAATTATAAATAGTCTAATAGATTCTTCATCCATTTTAGCTGGAGCTGCTACGCGAATTTTACCTTCAGGTGGGTATACCCCTAAATACATATTTTTAATTTGTTTTCTTTCGGTATGAACTTCTAATCCGCAAACTTTCATTTTATTAATATTCATGCTGATTTATTGCCAATTTTAATATTTTATCAATTTCTGAACTATTTGTAATATTATATTCTTCAAAGGCTTTTTTTATTGCATTACGTACCAATTTTTCTTTCATTTTATTACCTTTCCAATCATCTTGACGAGAATGTAAGATATTATTATGAACGGAAAGCGCAATGTTTTCATTCTCTTTTAAATTGTCATATAAAGCTCTCATTGCATCGGAACTAATTGATTTTGGATATTTTGATGCATTTGTATCTTTTATTTTCTTAACAAGGTTAACGATTTTTTTTAAATACTTTTTATAATCAAGGGCCTCGTTTTTTCTCTCTTTTATTAATTCATCTAATAACACAGACATTTTTTCAAAATATTTTGGGTTAGTTGGTTTTTTCTCTATAATATATTTTCTGACGTTATTCTCAATTACTTCAGCAGTTGCTTTCTGGTTGTTTCTTATATTCTGTGGAAGTTTATTAATGGCTTTAACGCCATTTATAACAATAAAATCTATTAATGTTGTATCTTCAAACATTGATACCGTTTTGCTTTCTTCTGCGTCGATATAAGAATCAATCAAATGTCGCATTGCCGGTTCATAAGCCTTTAAATCTATATAATCCCCACTTGCAAGCTTTACCTCAAATCTGATTCCTTCATAATACTTTACCTCTTGTTTTATCTGTTCGGTTTCTTGTTTTGAATATCCTGCTTGTTTCATTTCGTTTGCAATATTAGCATAACTTCTTACAAACGTAGATGTATGTTTATATAACGCAATTCTTTTTTGCTCATGATTCTTTAAATCTTCAGGGTTTTCTGTATTCCCGCAAAAATATTCAATATAAGCAGGCGAGTCTTTCGGTGGTTTAACCGGTTCACATAAAGCTTTTATTTTTTCTCTTGCATCGTCTAATTTTTCTTTTGCTGTCTTTAACCTGTTTTTAAGTAATCCTTCTACGTCTTCTTTATCGAATTCATCAAATGCCTCTGAAGTATAGTCGGTGACAGCTTTATTAAGGCTTTTAAATAAATCTTTATAATCGATAACATAACCGTATTCTTTATCTTCTGAATCAAGTCGATTTACTCTGCATATTGCCTGAAACAATCCATGATCTTGCATATTTTTATCAATATATAAATACGTAGCGGGAGGAGCATCAAACCCTGTTAATAATTTATCAACAACAATTAAAAGTTTCATTTGCCCGGGTTCATTAACGAATTTGTCTTTTATTACAGCTTCAAATCCTTTTGTTGATATATCAGGATATAATTTTTCGTAATATTGAATCATATCTTGATAAATTTTATATTTTTGTATATTTTCTGTTTCGTCGTCAATATCGCTTGTCTCTCCTTTTATAGAATTTATATCGCCTGAATATGAAGTTATTATTGCGCATTTATTTAAACCATGTCTGTGAAATAACTCATAATATTTGCATGCCTGATAAATACTACCTGCTATCAATAAAGCGTTACCCATTCCGCTTGCCAGCCTGTCTTTTGTTTCCATATCGAGCATAACATCTGCAACAATCCTGTTAAGTCTTGATTGAGAGCTTAAAACTTTATTCATGGTTCCCCATTTTTTCTTCAATTCAGCTTTCGCGAAATCGTTCAACCCTTTGGTTTTTGCTTCAAACCATTGGTCTATTTTCTCTTGCGATGTTATTTTTTGTTCAATCTCTCTTGCTTCATATTGGATATCAACAATAACTTCATCATCAACAGCCTCATCATATTTATAAGTATGAATATACCTTCCGAATACTTCTATACTTTTTTTCTTTTTATTTTTTAGAAGTGGTGTTCCGGTAAACCCGATAAACGTTGCATTTGAAAGTATCTCTTTCATAGCTTCATGCAGTTTTCCGGATTGCGTCCTATGGCATTCATCAACGAAAATATAAATATCTCCTTTTGGTTTGAAATTATTCGGCAAACTTATTTTTATATCTTTTAAATATTTGTCAAAATCGGTTTCAGTGCTTCTTCCGAATTTATGAACTAAGGAACAAATCAGCCAATGCTCGGTGTCATTTAATTTATTTATCAAATCTTGACCGCTCTTTGTTCGATAAATATTTTCATTGACCCCCAGAAAAAACTTTTTAATTTGTCTGTCCAATTCTACCCTGTCGGTTATAATCAGCACTCGTGAATCATCAATGTTTTCCCTGATCCATTTTGCAAGCCATATCATTGTCAGACTCTTTCCGGAACCCTGAGTATGCCAGATTATTCCGCCTTCTTTCTTCTTTAAGGATTTTTGCGCTGATTTGACGCCAAAATATTGGTTGTGCCGGCATATCTTTTTTACACCTCTGTCAAATACAATGAAGTCGTGGATAATTTCAAGAAACCGCTCTTTTTCGCAAAGCTGCGATAATTCCCTGTCCAATTTATTCTGAATATCTGATTCTTCCTTCCATTTTAAATAATACTTTTCAGGTGTTAAAATAGTAGCATACCGCAGTCCTTCCGTATCATTTCCTGCCATCACTAACTGAATTGTGCCGAAAAAATTACGGATAAATACATCCTTTTGGTTATCAAGATTTTGACGGATACCTTCGCCGACGGATACGATGCTTCTTTTCAGCTCAAGAACTCCGACAGCAATGCCGTTGATGTATAAAACAACATCCGGGCGCTTGTTATGTTTCCCCTTGATTGTAACCTCTTCGGCAATGTAAAAATCGTTATTCTTCGTGTTCTCCCAGTCAATTAACCATACGGTTTTATTGTTTTCCCCGGCGCGCTCTTTTACCTTGACCCCATACCGCAGCATAGAATAAATCTCTTTGTTGAGGTCGTAGAGTTCTTTATTTTGCACGGAAACCTCTTTGTTAAATTTATCCAACGCCCGTTTAATTAAGTTTTCAGAATATCTTTTTTTCTTTAGAAACTTGCGCAACAGATCTTCTTCAACATTGCTGTTGTTTTGCTTGTCCTCCCGGTTACCCAGATAGGTATAACCGAGTTTTTCCTGAAATAACTTTATTACTCTGTCCTGAGTTTTTCTTTCTTTTTGTGCGACATTCATTTCTTCCATTTTAACCTTATCCTTCCGGTTAACAGTTGTTGCATCATACCTTCTTTAATCATTTTAGTCAGCATATAGTTACAAGTACCATTCATAATACCTTTAATTGAAAGAATATTATTTGCAGTTAATCCTTCTCTTAAAGCATTAATAATTGGAATACCACC
>CAYOTE010000214.1:0-4260 GCA_964406785.1 uncultured Clostridia bacterium | reverse complement strand
TTGACATATAAAAAATAAATGTTAAAAAAATATATAAAAAACAATAAAAATTATTATTATTAAAAAAGGAGAAAATAATGAAAATTAATGAAAAAGTTGAAAATTTTAAAACAAATGCTTTTTATAAAGGAGAATTAAAAGAGATAGATCTATCAGAATATGATGGGAAATGGAAAATTTTATTTTTCTATCCTGCTGATTTTACATTTGTTTGCCCGACAGAGCTTGGTGAAATGGCAGATTATCATGAAGAGTTTAAAAAAGAAGGGGCAGAGATATTTAGTATTAGTACCGACACTGAATTTGTTCACCTTGCATGGTTTAATGATTCGCCTACCATAGGAAAAGTTAAATTCCCAATGCTTGCCGACCCTACCGGTAAGATAAGTAAAGATTTTGGTGTATATATTGAAGAGGCGGGTCTTGCATTAAGAGGCACTTTCGTTATAGACCCTGATGGTATTTTAAAATTAGCAGAGATAAATGATCTTGGTATCGGTAGAAGTGCAAAAGAACTGTTAAGAAAGTTAAGAGCTGCTAAATTTGTCAGAGAACACGGAGAAGTTTGCCCTGCAAGTTGGGAACCGGGAGACAAAACACTTATTCCGGGAGTAGATCTTATCGGTAAAATATAAGTATAAGATTCTCTTGACCCTGAAATCTTCATCAAAGTTATAGCGAAATGCCCAAGAAGTATATTTTAACTTCGTTAAGAAATTGAACTTAACGAAGTTAGAACAAGCGTATTGGGTGTTGTAGTAAATTTTAATTAAAATTTTAGATTTAGGTTGACAATAGATTTTTATTGATACATAATTTGTATCAATTATTGGAGGAAAAATGATTAAAGAAAATATTGAAAAATTAATTAATGAGCAGATAAATTTTGAGGTTTATTCGGCTTACATCTATAGGGCTATGGGAGCCTATTGTGATTCCATAGATCTTAGCGGTTTTGCCAGTTGGTTTAGGGTTCAAGCTAAAGAAGAAGAGGCACATGGTGAAAAGTTTTACAACTATCTTGTTGAACGAGGTGGAAGACCTTTTTTTACGGAAATACCCGCTCCGCAGAAAGATTGGGACTCATTAATCTCAGCCTTTGAGGATGCCTATAAACACGAACAAATTGTAACAGAACGTATTAATAAAATAATGACGCTATCCCTAAATGAGAGTGACCATGCTACAAGTTCATTTTTAAACTGGTTTGTAGATGAGCAGGTTGAAGAAGAGGCTACTTTTGATTCAACGATAAAGCAGTTAAAGCTTATTGACGGTTCAGGACATGGCTTATTTATGATGGATAAGGAACTGAAGACAAGAGCCTTTGTTGCTCCTGTCCAAAATTGAGGATAGAAAAGATGACTGAACTTAAAGCAATTAAAATTTCAGACTCAGTATATTGGGTTGGTGCAATTGATTGGAATGTAAGAAATTTTCACGGATATAATACATCAAGGGGAACTACCTATAATGCCTTTTTGATAATAGATGAAAAGATTACTCTTATTGATGTGGTTAAGAAAGGTTTTTTTGATGAGATGAAACAAAGGATAGCCTCAGTAATAGAGCCTGAAAAAATTGATTATTTCATCTCAAATCATTCTGAACCTGACCATACGGGAACTCTTCAACAGGCAATTAAAGAGTTTAAGCCCGAAAAGGTATTTGCCTCAAAGATGGGAGTTAAGGCAATTAACGCACATTATGATTTAGGCTTTGATATAACGAAGGTTGATGACGGAGAACGATTAAATATTGGTAAGAAAAACATTAGCTTTATGGAAACAAGAATGTTACACTGGCCGGATTCAATGTTCTCTTATCTCGAAGAAGAAAAGGTACTATTCTCACAGGACGCATTCGGAATGCACTTGGCTTCAAGTGAAAGATTCGGAGGAGAGCTAAGTTGGGATATTTTAAAGAGACAGGCTGAGAGTTATTACGCAAATATCATAACCCTATACTCGCCACATGTATTAAGACTCTTGAAAAAAATCGAAGAATCCGGTATGCAAATAGATGTTATAGCCCCCGATCACGGACCGGTATGGAAGGGCGACGATAAATTCAAAAGACTTCTTACGCTATACCAAAAATGGTCAAGTCGAGATGTTGATAATAAGGTTGTTATCATATACGATACAATGTGGAAGGCTACCGAAACAATGGCAAGATACATTGAGGACGGCGTAAGGTCAGCAGGAGTAAAGGTAGAAGTTATGTGCTTGTCCAATACGGCAAGAAGCGATGTTGCCGATGAGATGTTAAATGCAGCAGGTATTATAGTTGGCTCTTCAACTCTTAATAATAATATGTTACCCTCTGTTGCCGACAATCTTACCTATATTAAGGGACTTAAATTTAATACGCCATATGCAGCGGCATTCGGTTCATTCGGTTGGAGTGGAGAAGCTGTAAAGCAAATATCTAAAATTCTCGAAGAAACAGAATCGGAATTAATAGGCACTGTAAGTGTGCAATATACCCCAAAAGATGAGACAAAACAATTATGCTTTGAATTGGGGACAAAGATGGCAGAAAAAATCAAATCAAAGGAGGAGAAACAATGAAAAAATATGTATGTGAAGTATGTGGATGGGAGTACGATCCGGCAGTAGGAGATCCTGACGGAGGAATTGAACCGGGAACAAAATTTGAAGATATACCAGACGATTGGGTTTGCCCTCTCTGCGGTGTAGGAAAGGACGATTTCAAAGTAGTAGAAGATTAATACAGTGAATAACGAAACTGTTTTAAACGCTATGAAAAAAGCAGGTAAACCTGTTAAATCAGGCGAAATAGCCGATGCTACGGGAATTGACAAAAAAGAATTAACAAAAATTTTCAAAGAGTTAAAGACTGATGGAAAGATAATATCTCCAAAAAGATGCTATTACTCTTTGCCTGAATAGTTTTACGATTTAATCAATCGGAGGGTAATTTTACCCTCCGAAATCAACCCTTTCAAAATACTGTTTAAAAAGAAATAAGCCTCAACCGTCTTGCCTTTTTTAGTTTAAATTTTTAATAGCAAAACTTTTGGTACTAAATATTTTATTATCATCAGAATCACTATTTATTTTTAAAAGTAAATTGTTTGTAATCGCAATTACCTGTCCATTTAAGAATTGTTCTCCAATTTTCTTCCCTCGTAAATTATAAATTTGTAACTTTGTTTTCTGAACATTTCCATTATTATCAATTTTAAAATTTTGCGATAATATAATTTTATCATCTAAAATAAAAATATTGTCATATATACTTTTGTATTTTCTTTTAATCATATGTTTAGCTAAATAATGCATTCTGCTTTCCGGTGTAAAATGGCTAATTAATAATTTTTTATGTTTAATAAATTCGCTTTTTGACAATTTGTTTTTTGACAAGTTTAATTTAATTGATTTAGTTATTTTTCCAAACTTACTATAAATATTAATTACACTTTCATCACTTTTTGCAATCATAATATGATTAGACTGTATTTTTCTCATAATAATGTGTGGTTTAAAAAGAATATTTGGACCGCCAAATCCCATTTTATTAGATAATTCTCCATCAATTTTAATTGTAAACACATTATTTATAAATTTTCCGTTTTTATCAAAACTTTTAATATTTGTTTCTTCTTGGGTAATATATAAGTCCCCAACAGATTTCCAACCTACTCTTTTATTTGTCATAATAAACATTTCACTGTCATTACTAAAACTTAAACTTTCAATAGTGTCTAAATTTATATTTGTTCCCTTTATTTTTAACAATCCCATATAAGTACCATTACTGTCATAGATAGTTACTTTGCCGGTTCCCGAAAAAAACTCTGGTAAGTAAAGATAATTATTTTGAGGGTTTATAAAGATTTTAAAAACTCGATTTATTTCTCCCGGTCCTTGACCTTTTCTACAAAATGTTTTTATATATGCACCTTTAGAATTAAATTTAAAAATTTGACGTAATTTAAAAGAGAGAAGAAACATTTCATTTTTGGAATTCATTACAAAGGATGTAATCCCTACAATTTTATCGTTATTTGAAGTATTTAAAACAACCTCTTTACTAAAACAAGTATTATATAGTAAGAAAAACATAATAAATAATAATTTTTTAATTAATTTAATTTTCAATTAGACCTCCTTATAAATGCCCTAACTTGAGACACCGATGACTAAAATATATCGTAACTAAATGATTAAGTCAATTTTTAGTAACTATTCAGTTTTCAGAAGTATTTCACATGTTATTGATATTTTACATAAA
>CAYOTE010000213.1:0-4270 GCA_964406785.1 uncultured Clostridia bacterium | reverse complement strand
TTTAATTTCATTTTTTCAAAAGCAATATACCTTGCAAGAGAATAACCATTCGTATGCAATCCGCTTGAAGGCAATCCTATCAAAAGATCACCCTCTTTTATTTTTTTACCGTCTATTATTTTTTGCCTATCAATGATACCTACAATGAAGCCTGCTACATCATATTCTTTATTATTATAGAAGCCGGGCATTTCTGCAGTTTCTCCACCAAGAAGGACAAAATTGTTATTTAAACAGCCTGTAAGCATACCGGAAACAATACTTGATACTGTGTCAGGTTCCAAATTACCCGTAGCAATGTAATCAAGGAAAAAAAGCGGCGTTGAACCGTAAACAATAATATCATCTACGCAGTGATTTACTAAATCCGTTCCTATTGTATCATGCTTATCCATCATAAAAGCAATCTTAAGCTTTGTTCCCACTCCATCGGCTGACGATACGAGAGTAGGATTTTTTAAAGGTTCTTTCAGTGGGAAAAATCCACTAAATTTACCAATTTCCGTAACACCCATTTTTTTAACCATTTTTTTAATATTATTAACGGCTTGATTTCCTTTGTCGATACTGACACCCGCTTTTGAATACAAACTTTTAGACATATTTCTCCTTATTCAAACACTATTTCTATTATTTTTGATGAATCTTTATACATATGATTAACAAAATCCTCTGCCTTCATATCGAGTACAAAGTAGCCACCTATATTATTATACATAACAATCAAATTATCTTTTGACATTGCAATTTTAATATCCGGGAAAAATATCCTCATCAATCCCAGAGTAGAGTTGATACCTATTCCTTCCTTTGTTTTAAAATTTGTATTCATTATCTCAAGTTTTTCAATCTTACCATTCCATTCTTTAACAAAAAAAAGAGTATTGAATTCCTTATTTAAAATCTTATAAACATTATAACTGGTATTCTCGTTAATTTCTATATGCTTTTTTATAACACGAAATTCAGAAGGAAGGTTTGATTTTAATTTTTCTATTCCGTCACCAGCTTTTATACCAAATATCCCGGCATCAGACATAAGATAATTGCCTTTTACTAAAGTTTTTTTTGTGGGTTGTACTACTAAATTTAAAGATACGGTTTGATCATCTTGTAATGTACCGTCAATAACAATAATTCCCCTTTTAGAAAGACTTTTAATAAACGAGTCATACTTTATCTTTTTGACGGAGTACAATACACCTTTTATAATGGATATCTGGCCCTTTGTCGGGGTAATTACGGAAATTTTATTTATTAATTTCTTGATACCCTTTGTCTTTCTTTGAGAATTAATTTTAAACCCTCTGAATGTCCCTCTTAATATTTTACTTGTAATCCCATTACGTTTTGTTATATTAACCTTTGTAGTAAGTTCTAATCTTTTTATTAGAGCATTTACGATAGCTACAATTTTAGGGTCTTGATCTTCTGATAAAACAGCTCCTTTCTTTCTTAATTTTTTTTGACTTTCTCCCGATAAACTTTCATCATTAATTACAATACTGTCGATAATGTCTATTTTTTTCAATAATGCCGGCATTTTAGATATTTCCTTTGTATATGCAATTTTTTTAGAATTTTCATTAACTAACTCTTGTTCATCTATATTTTCATTCTTTATATCCTGTTCTCCTACATTCTCGTTTGTAACTATATTAGAGGTTACATCGGATTTAGTATTATCAATAGCCTTTATTTGTTTATCCGGCCTTATGTTATAAAAGATTATTGCTGATATTGCGATGATAATTATTATGATAATCCAAGACGTGTAACTCTTCGCTTCAGGTGGGGTAGGAAAGGTTAAATGTGGCTCTCTTTTTATATTATGTTGAGGAGCATTTAAAGGGCTCATATTATGTTGAGTTATATGCGGCTCGCTTTTTATAGGAGGTGACTCTTGAATGGGGTCTATGTTTTTTTCTACTACTTTTCCAACCTTTTCTTCAACTTTTTTTTTGCTTGCACGCATAATTTTACTTTTATCAATTTTTGTTGTCTTACTAAGATTATTTTCCTTTACAACTTCTTTGGCAATTTTTTTGGTGACTTTTTGTTTTGCAGTATTATGTTTTATTTGTGCTTTTTTTATCTGCTCTTCAATGAGGTTTTTTGGAATTCTTCTGGTTTCTGCGTTGACTTGTTGCTCGTTCTTTGTACTGTTGTTATTTCTATCTAAATTACCCATTTATTCTCCTCCTTTTATTTTTTAGCATACCATAGTATAATTATGCCGTATTATTAAAAATAATGCAACTATATTTAATTTAAAATTTTAGGAGAATTAAATGATTGAAAGATATGAGGTGAGAGCCGTCTCGGATATATGGGGTAGAAAGAATAAATTTCAGAAGTGGTTGGATGTTGAACTTGCTATAGCAGAGGTGTGGCATGAGTGGGGTGAAGTACCCGATAAGAGCTTACAAAACATTAAAAAAAATGCAAATTTTGATTTAAAAAGAATTGACGAAATAGAAAAAAAGGTTCAGCATGATGTAATAGCTTTTTTAACATCCGTTGAGGAGTTTATAGGAAAAGATTCGGCTTATATTCACAAGGGAATAACCTCTTATGATGTTGTTGATACTGCTTTTTCGCTTTTAATCAGAGAATCGATTGAACTTATCTTAAAAGATGCATATGTTTTTAAAGATATACTTATAAAAAAGGCATTTGAATATAAGGACTTGGTTGCAATTGGTAGAACTCACGGAATACACGCAGAACCGGTAAGTTTCGGTATCAAATATCTTATCTGGTACGAAGAAATGAAGCGAAATATCGAAAGGCTGAAAAAGGCAAAAGAAATAATCTCAGTAGGCAAGATATCAGGCTCGGTAGGAACATATATACACTTTTCACCGGAGGGCGAGGAGAAGGCATTGGCTAAGTTAGATTTAACAGCCTGTAAGGTGTCAACTCAAATAGTCCAAAGAGACAGACATATGGAAGTTCTTTATGCTCTTGCCAGCGTAGGCTCCGCAATAGAAAAAATTGCAGTAGAAATAAGACATTTACAAAGAACTGATGTTTTAGAAGTTGAAGAACCGTTTTCAAAGGGTCAAAAAGGTTCTTCTTCAATGCCTCATAAGAGAAATCCGGTTAAATGCGAAAGAATTTCCGGCTTGGCAAGATTATTAAGAGGAAATTTAAGTGTCGCATTTGAAAATAATATCCTTTGGCATGAACGAGACATTTCACATTCATCAGCTGAAAGAGTAATCTTTCCCGATTCTTTTCACTCGGTATCATTTATGTTAAAGGATATAATATATGTTATTGACGGATTGAATGTATATCCTGAAAATATCAAAAGAAACTTGGATATTACAAATGAAGTATATTATTCTCAAAAAATATTAACTCTATTATTAGATAAGGGTATTGCAAGACAGAGAGTTTATGAACTTGTACAGGACTGTGCTCTGGAGTCATGGAAAGAGAAGAAGAGTTTTAGAGATTTAATTTTAAACAGTAAGGAAATTAATGAGATATGTACAAAAGTCGATCTTGAAGCTGCCTTTTCCAAAGAGTCTCTATTAAAAGGCATAGATGATATATACAGGAGATTTGAATCGGAAAAAAAATAGTATTGTATATTATTTTGAAGGGGTAAAATTATGAGAGCAATTTTTATAGCCGTGGGAAGTGAATTACTTGAAATGAATAAGATTGATACTAATTCCATATTTATATCTTTAAAATTATTGGAGCACGGTATTTTGACGGATATGAAATTTGTCTGTAATGATGAAATAGAAAATTTAAGTTGGTTGATTAAAAAATCCGTTAAGAGGGCTCAACTCCTTGTTATTTCCGGTGGTTTGGGGCCGACAGAGGACGACATAACAAGAGAGGCAGTCTCAAAAGCTTTAAAAATTCCACTTGTTTTTAAAGAAGAGCTTGTTGATAAAATAAAGACTATTTTTAAGAGACGTGGTATAGATATGCCAGAGATTAATTCAAGACAAGGATTTATGCTTGAAGGTGCCGAAATCCTTGAAAATGAAGTCGGAAGTGCACCGGGACAGTATATTGAAACAGATGACTGCAAAGTATTATTACTACCCGGACCACCACAAGAATTAAAGCCTATGTTTTTAACAATACTTAAAGAAAAAATAGCAGCTCTATCCAAGTATTTTATCTATAAGAGAACTTTTAAATTTTCAGGGATTACCGAGTCGGAGGCTGACTCAAAAATATCCGGTATTTATGCAAAGTATAAAAATATTAAAACTACAATTCTTGCCTCGCCCGGAGTAAT
>CAYOTE010000212.1:0-4335 GCA_964406785.1 uncultured Clostridia bacterium | reverse complement strand
CAATGAAACATTTCTTTCGATAGTTGAGATAATGAATTCTAAGAAAAATGTTGATGAAAAAATAAATGCTTTAAACAAAATCGAGAATGATGGTGGTATTAACGGGATATCAAAATTAAACATTGCTTCACTATATTATATGAAAAAGGACTATAAAAAAGCAAAAGAGACTATAGACTCCTTCTCACCATCAAATTCATTACTAAAAGAAAAGAAAATTATTATTAAATCAGCTATTCTAAATGCATTAAATAAAAAAGAAGAGGCTCTTTCTACATTAATGTTTCTCTCCAATAAGGACAACCTTGAAGTTCCTAAAGATTCAGTATTATTAGATATTGCAAAACTACAAATAGATCTCAATAAAAAAAAAGAGGCTATAAAAACATTAAAAACTCTTATTAAAGATTTCCCCAATTCATCTATTGTCAATAAATACGGAAGATATGGTATGCCTGCTAACGGTGATGGAGAGGCAAAAGTGCTATTAAAAGAAATTGAAAATACTTTAGATACCGTTAAAAAATAATAAGAAAGCAACTCTTTAAAAACTCAATTATTAAGATTTCAAGATTTTATTATGTTAGATTGGATTAAACAAGACATATAGTCATGTAGATTTACATTTTTTTCTTGTTATATACGCAATATTGAACATTGTTCTACAATTTTTGTAAAATCTCCAAATTTTACTATCAAATTACAATAAAAAAAATATTTTTTATATTTGTTTTTATTTTTTTTTTATTATATAATCGTAACCATGGATCAAAAAAATATTTTGATGGTTGATGATGACGAAGATTTGTTGGAGAGTTTAAGTGATAATTTAGAAAATCTGCCTAATATCTCTAACATTGACACGGTCTTTTCTGTTGACTTTGCAATTGATAAAATCAAAGAAAATAATTATGACTTAATAATAACGGATATTCGAATGCCGGGTAAAAATGGTTTAGACTTAATCCTACATCTTAGAAAGATTAATTATTCCGGTAAAATAATTGTAATGTCAGCATACGAAGAAGATATCCGTCTTGCAGAAAGAAGATCATACGGAATAATTGAAATTATATCAAAGCCATTTGATGTTACATGGTTTAAAGATAAAATAAAAAACTACTTTTCTGATAGAGAAGAGGTAGAGTTTGTTCAATTTGATTCAATTAATTTGCTTACAGTTTTACAAATAATCAATATTGAAAAAAAAAGTTTAGTTGTTGACATCACATGCAGTAATAACAAGGGTTATATTTTCATGCTTGAAGGCGAGATTTTACATTCCGAATATTTAGAACTTGAAGGCGAGAATGCATTGATGGAATTAGTATATCTAAAAGCATCAGATATTTCATTGTTAAAATTAGGAGATAAAATAGTAAAGAAAACAATAAATGTTCCTTTTGACGAATTAATTTTTAAAATTTTGAAAAACATCGACGAGAGACAAAGAGATATTCAAAAGAAATCCTATAATGCAAAGGAGGAAAAAATGTTTGAGAATATTTTCGATGAATTTGAAACAATTAGTGGATTTGCTGCGGCTGGAATATATAATGGGACAGGTAAAATTCTTAGCTCAACTTCAAATACAAAAGAACTTAATTTTAATGAAGTAGGAGAACAGGCAATAAAATTATACAAAGCAGCAAAAGAAGTATGTTCAAAAATGAACATAGGAACAACTAATTTTATAGAAACTCATACTGACAATTTTACTTTTATCCACACCTGCATTGTACCAGGTAAGGGTGCTATTGGCGTTGTCCTAAAAAAAAACGGAAATATAGGTATGACGAGATATCACATGAAAGAAGTTGTTAAGAGATTGAAACCCAAATTTCAATAAATATGCTTATTATAAATTTTATTTCAATTTAAGTTGACTTTTTTTTATTAAAATAGTACATTCTTAAGATGATAATTTTTTCTTGATGGAGGCAAAAAATGTCAAAAAGTGAAGAACTACAAGCGTTGCAAGAACAACTTGCAAAAGAATTACCTGCATTTATAGCATGTTCGGTCGTCTCGGCTGAAGACGGTTTACCTCTTGCTGGAACAGTCTTTGATGTCAATTACGATCTTTCAGTCCCTGCCGGTGCATTTACAGAAGCATTTAAAGTAGTTGTTAAAGCTTATGAATATTCTAACTGGGGAATGGTGCATGAATTACTATTTAGCGGAGAGAAAAGTATAGTTATACTATTTTCACTAAAGGGAGGAAAATTTTATCAAGGAGTTGCGATAAGATCAACTGCCACACTTGGAATTATCAAAGCTATATTTAACAAATACAAAGGACTTATAGAAGAGTTATTATAATATTTTGATTGTAATTTAATAAACGACAATTGTTCTTGATTTATACAGTGATTTATATATTAAGTAATATAGTAAGTAATATTGATAGTATATTAAAATGAAAAAGACGTTTTTATTCGTTTTTATTGCATTATTTTTATTATTATCGAATTATTCTTTAACAATAAAAATTGGCAGTATTGCCCCTGCCAATTCACCTTGGGATAAGGCATTAAAACAAATGAGTCGAGAGTGGAAAACAATATCAAATGGTAAGATTAAATTAAAAATTTATCCGGGAGGTATTGCCGGTAGCGAGCAATCCATGATAAGAAAAATAAAAATAGGTACAATATCTGGTGCTCTCTTATCAAATGTAGGATTATCCAGTATATACCCTGATTTTTATGTTTTAAATATCCCCCTACTTATAAGAAATGATAAAGAATTTGATTATGTAATTAACGGTTTAAAACCTATATTTGAGCAAAATATTGAAAAGCAGGGATATAAAATAATTATCTGGTCAATGGCAGGTTGGGTTCGTTTTTTTACAAAAACGCCTGTATTTAGTCCTGATGATTTGAAAAAACAAAAACTTTTTTTTACCACCGGCAAACCCATAATAGAACAATCATGGAAAAGTGCAGGTTTTAATACCGTACCCATCGAATTAAAAGATTTGATGATGGCATTACAAAGCAAGATGGTTAATGCTTTTTTTATGCCACCACTCATTGCGGCATCAGGACAGTATTTTGCATTTGCACCATATATGATGGAAGTTAAAGTTTTACCGGTATATGGAGCTGTCTTAGTAAGCAAAAAGCAATGGTACAAGGTCCAAAAGTCATTGAGAGATAAGCTATTAAATTCGGCAAGAATAATTGCAAATAAACTTGACTATGAAACTAAAAAGCTTGAGGCAAGTGCAATACAAACCATGCAAGAACACGGCTTAATAATAAATAAAATAAAAAAACAGGACTTACAGAAATGGACAATTGAATCAAAAAAAAACATAAACTACCTTAAGGAAAAATTATTTTCCGAATATATATATCAAAAAATAACCGCATTAATTAATGCATTTAGGAAAAAACAAAAGAAAATATCCCCCAATATTTCGACAAAAATCTAATTACAATAACTTATGAAAAAAATTGAGGAATATCTTTTATCTTTGCTCGTTATTTTATTCGTTATTATTAGTGTATTTTACAATCAATTCATTTCTTAAATTATAGTACATCTTTACTACCTGCTTCATAAGATTATTTGAATAATTTGTAAGATATTTTTTTGCAGACTTAACACTTCTCTTATGTCTCTTTAAAGCTTCCTTTTCTATATTTTTCATATCCTTAAATATTTTATCCTCAAAGGGTTTTCTTACCTCCCATATATCCTTTATAGCACTTTGAAATTTTAACTTTGCTAAATTGTCAACAAAATCAATTGCCCAACGTGCCGATTCTTTTTGATACTTTTTAGGATTATAAATATTATAACTCTTATCTATCGAAAGATTACCAAAATAAATAGGGATATAGGGACTAATATAGGGGTTATCAAGATAGACCCAATAAATACCGCCTATCTCATTGGGAAGCCAACCTCTTAACTGACTAACCATACCATAATGTCCACGATGTCTCGCTACCGGTCTTCTATTTGTTAATTTTAATAGTTTTTTTATATCGCTTCCCGGAAAGGGGGTTGCAAGAGGACTTTTCTTAAACCCACCATTTTCGTCTGAAACAAGCCATTGAGGCTCCATTGTAATATCATAAATAGTCCCCTCAAAGGTTGAACGCTGAAAAGCAATCACGTCATGCACAGACAATTTATGTTCGGGAACAATGGAAAAAGGATAAAGTGATATCGGCTCAACAGATTGAAAATATTGATTGATACCCTTATGAGAGCCCAACTTCATAGATCTATTAGGCCATTTTTTTAAATGCGGAGCAAAAGTCGAATAAAACAACCAAAACCTACTTGTTGCATACTCAACAGGAATCGGTGTATATG
>CAYOTE010000211.1:0-4338 GCA_964406785.1 uncultured Clostridia bacterium | reverse complement strand
TGCATGTGTTAGGCACGCCGCCAGCGTTCACTCTGAGCCAGGATCAAACTCTCCACTTAATTTATTAGGCTAAAAGCCTAAATCTTAATCAAATTTCTGTCTAATTCTCTGTTTACTCTAAAATAAACTAACTAGCTTACTTTACTCTTCTTTACTTTTTTTTTTAGATACTAATAAGCACTACTTATATTACATATATTACTTACCATATTTTTCTTATTTACTGTCTTGTATCACTATCATCATTATTACGCACATCTCTGCACATAATACAACAACAGCTTCTCAATTTGTAATGTCTCGCATAGCTCCGGTATTAAGTAATAAAATTACCACTATACAAAACTCTATGCTAAAACATTTCACTCTACTCAGATTTCAAAAATCCCTATTCCCAGCACCGCCGAAAAACTACCCTATTATACATTACTAATCACTTTTGTCAACCTTTTTTATATAAAAAAAAATATATATTAAAAAAATATTGTTGTTGCATGTTTTAGTCTTCTATAAATTTTACAAATTTAATTCCTGTTGATTTTTAATTAGAGGCCGTAGTAACTGATAGTAATTAAAATCCCCACAATTTCAATAAAAGCCATACTACAACTCACAATAAATACATTCTAACTGCGTTAAATCCCCAATCAAATTCACTACAAAATAATGCAATTATTTTTAGATTAACAAGAAACTTTTATTTTAAGAATTAGGGTAACATTTTTTTTGGGTCTATTGCTTTGTTATTCTTGTTGATTTCAAAATGTAGATGTGGTCCTGTTGACCTGCCTGTTGAGCCTGACATACATATTACAGTTCCTGAGTTTATCCTGTCGCCTTTTTTAACGAGTAATTTTGAATTATGACCGTACTTTGATATCAGTCCGTTAGGATGTTGTATCTCTATGAAATTACCATAACCTTTTTTCCAACCTGCAAAAACAACTTCACCGTCCATAAAACTCTTGACCGGAGTATTAACAGGTACAGCTATGTCTATTCCGGCATGAAATCTTATCTTCTTATCAAAGGGGTCCTCTCTCCAACCAAAATCCGATGAGATTATACCATCTACGGGTCTTGTTTTTTTATCAGCGTTTACGGAAAATTCTTTTTTTAAACTGCTTAATAGATTATTTAAAGAATTATATTTTATTGCATTATCCCCAAAGATAGAGTTTTTTGTCCCGTGAAAGGTTCTTATAAAATTAATATCTATACTGTTAGAATCATTAGAGCCTGTCTTGCTCTGTTTTTCATCACCATCATTATTAAAATACTTCTCTCTTATCTGTCTCTCTATTATCTTTTGATAACCTAAGCCACCATTTTCTGTAATATGTTGAGAAAATAAAGAGTGCCTTAAATCGTTTATTGTACCTGAGCCCATAAAAAAACCGCTTTCCTTATTATCATCCTTAAAGGCATCCTTTAGAAGTGTCTTTATAAACATCTGCTCAAATTGTATGGATATTTGCTTGATTTTTTCATCTTTTGAAAGCTTATCTATATTTCTTAAATCTAATCCGAGATTTTCAGATTGTTTTTGCTCCAATGCCCTACTTATAAGAAAAGAATTATTAGGAACTCCGTTAAAATCTATCATATTATTAAATAATCTCCAAATCAGCCTGTAAGGCACCTGCACTCTTCATAGCTTGAATAATTGCAATTATATCTCTCGGTGTTGCTCCAAGAGAATTAAGTGTCTTTACAACATCACCGATTGTTGTAGTATTCTCAATTATCTTAAACCTTGCCTCCGGCTCTGTAACTTCAATGTTTTCTTTCTTGGTAATAACCGTTTGCCCATTAGCCATAGGTTGCGGTTGAGATACTTCAAATTCGGGGTTTATTGTTACGGTAATACCTCCGTGTGCAATGGCTACCTTTGTAATTTTAACATTTTCTCCAAAAACTATAGTTCCGGTTCTCTCATTTAAAATTATCTTTGCCTTTAAATCGGGACTCACCTTTAAATTCTCAAGCAAGGCAACCATTTTTACCTTATTTTTTGAATATTTTGAAGGTATCATAATCTTAATTGTTCGAGAATCCGAAGCATAAGCTATCTCGCCAAAGCTCTTATTTATTACATTTACAACCCTATTTGTCGTAGTAAAATCACTATTATTCATATTCAATGTAAAATATTTTAGAGCACTGAAATTGAACGGTATTGTTTTTTCAATAATAGCACCATTGGGAATTCTTGCTACCGTCGAATGGTTCTTCCTTACACCGCCTCCGCCACCCTGCGAAGAGTTAAAACCACCAATTGACAAGGCACCCTGCGATACGGCATATACATTACCGTCAGCACCTCTTAAAGGAGAGATTAAGAGAATTCCTCCCTGCAAGGACTTGGCACTTCCCATCGAAGATACAGTTACATCAATTTTAGAACCAATTCTCGGAAAAGGCGGTAATACAGCTGTAATTGCAACTGCTGCCGTATTTCGCATTTGAAAATCCTTCGGATTCATAGTTATCCCCATCTTATCAAGATAATTGGCAATTGTCTGAAATGTAAATTTATTCTGTGTGGTATCACCGGTACCCTCAAGTCCGACAACAACACCATAGCCGAATAATTGGTTATCCCTTACTCCTTCAAAATTAGATATATCCTTAATTCTTACATTAAGTGAACTAAGATATACAGGCATAAGCAAAAATACAAGCAAGACTATTAAAATATTTTTCTTTTTTCCCACCATTCTCTTCACCTCTAAAACGGCCATATCTTATCAAGAACCCAACTCAACCAACCTCGCCTCGTCTGATCGGAAACCGGTCCCTTTCCCTTAAACACAATTTGCATATCCGCTATTTTATTTGACTCAATTATATTATTATACGAAATATCTCTCGAACGAATAATTCCACGCAATATTACTATCTGTTTTTCCTTATTGACTATAACCTCTTTCTTAGCCTCGATTATTAAATTATTATTAGGCATCTTATCAACAACTCGTGCTGATATATAGGTAGATAATTTTGTCTCCCTCGTGCTTTCTCCCGAGCCGTTATTAGAGTTATTTGTAGTTGCTCCAAACATCGATTTCGGATCAAAGCTTTCGGAAACCTTTCCCTTCATATCCGTTTCCAAGCCCAAGAAACTATCAACTCCCATACTCATTTTATTTTTTTTTACCGTTTTAAGCCCTGCCTTATTCGTAGCCGTACTTGTCTCGGATATTTTAATTATTACTATATCATTTATATCGGAAGCCTTAGGGTCAGTATATAGTCGTTTAACAAAAGAATTATCCCGCCATAGAGAGGCTTTTTTACCGGCATACTTATCTGCATTCAAAAATAAAGAAATAAATACAAGCACAAAACCAAGTGCAATAATTCTCATTCCGTTAAAAATTTTCATCTTACCTTTACCTCCATCTTATTTTGACCGACAACAATTGCACTTAATATTTTCTTGGTATTCTTATTCATAGCCTTTACCATATCTCCATATCTTCCGTTAGACATCGGTATTACGTCAGCAACCGCTCTTATTGATTTATATCTTACTATTAGGGATGAAGTAAAACCTCTTCTCACGAGATATTTACTTTCAAGATTATTTGTAGTAATGACCGTATTTGTTCTAATTGTTCTCCCTGCTCTCTGTCCGACTATTTTACTCTCTTCAAACACCGCATTTTTAGTAAATGCAGTAATTTCTCTCGCCTCCCATCTTATATCATCCCTTCCTATTATCTCATCTTTCCTTATTGTTTTATTGGCTATTGCTATTTTTTTTTCAATTTTCAAACGAGCAATAATCCAATCCGAAAGAAGTTCTTCTCCGTTTTTAAAGGCTCTAATCTTAAATAAAATATTACCGAAAAAATCCTGCCCGTTTACAGGTATTATTTTCCACGACACTCCCGAGAGAGGAATTATTATCTTTTTATTTGTTATTATCTTTAAGGTTAATCCGTCTTTCCACCTTGAATATTTCTTAATATAGTCAAGAATTCTTTTTTTAAAAAAGGCTGTATTTACAAGCTTTCCCGCTCTATTAATCGATACATTATTTGCACCCTTTAATACAGGATTTGCAATACCGTTACCTATTAGTTTCTCATATATCTCCCTCTTGCTTATGGTAAGTTGTTTTCCTATATTCGGAGAGTATGAGACTATAAGCCCTCCGATTTTTGATTTTGTAAGCTTATTCATTAAGGCAATATTTTTCATTTTGACAACCTCATCAAAAACAACGGCACTACTCTTCAACACAAATGAAGTACCGTACATATAACTTATTGCACCAAGAAATAGCAAACCGATTATAACTTTTAAAGCTGTATTATTCCTCATTTAATT
>CAYOTE010000210.1:0-4411 GCA_964406785.1 uncultured Clostridia bacterium | reverse complement strand
GCAACTCTACTTACCGCAATGGAATCTCCGGGAAAGTTCATATCGGATAAGAAACTCAAAGAATCAATAAAGACAGGTGGACTCGGTACTCCTGCAACAAGAGCGGATATCATTGAAAAACTTATCAAGACAGATTATATATTTAGAAATAAGAACGAACTCATACCTACCGAGAAAGGGGTTCAACTGATAGAACTGGTACCAAAGGAATTAAAATCGCCCGAATTAACCGCTAAGTGGGAATTGAAGTTATCCGAGATAGAAAAGGGTAAATTAAAAAAAAACGATTTCATATCCGAAATTATTGAAAACACAAAAAAGATGGTCGCAGACGTAAAAAAGGACGAGAGACAATACGTGGCTAAGAACCTGACAAAAATCAAATGTCCCGTTTGTAATAAGTATATGCTTAAGATAAACGGGCAAAGAGGAGTAATATTAAAATGCTCCGATATAAAATGCGGATACAGTGAGAATGAAAAAGATAATAAAAAAAATTCGACTCCCTTTTATAAGAGTTCAGGAAATGAACGAAAATACAGCAAAAAAATGATTAATAAATTTACAGACAATAAAATAAAACCAACGGGCATAAGCATAGGAAGTTTATTGGAAGATGCATTAAATAAAAAGGTGAAATAATGAAAAACGGTATATCAACACTTTCAGATTATTTTGATATTTTTAAAACCGACAAAGTGGCAATTAAAGAAATTTTTGCAACGGCACTTGACAGAGGCGGAGATTATTGTGATATATTCTTTGAAAAAAACAGGTACGAATACATTAGTCTTGAAGATCATAAGGTTAATAAAGCTTCCCTCACATACAGCATTGGTGCAGGTATAAGAGTTATTAAAGGCGAAAGAACAGGTTATTCTTTTTCTGAGAATTTATCAATTACATCATTAAAGAACGCCGCTAAAATAGCATCACAAATTGCCGATTCCAACAAAAAAATATCTCCTATCGGTATAAATCAAATTAAAATCGCAAATCTATACGAGTCAAATAAGAATGAAAGTTCACCGGATGCGTTTCTTGTAAAAGATAAAATAAAAATAATAAAAAACATTGATGATATTATCTTTAAGACTGACGATAGAGTAATAAAGGCAAGTGTCTCAGTTCATGACGAGGATTCATTTGTCTTAATAGCATCTTCGGACGGTAAAATCAGTACAGATTACAGACCGATGACACAGATATCGGCATCTTGTACCGCAGAGCATAAGGGAATGAAAGAAAACAATAGTCATTCGATATCAACGAGACACGGTATGGGATTTTATTCACCCGAAATAGTCAAAGAATTGGCAATAAAAGCAGTTACCCGCACAACAAAATTATTTGATGCCTTAAGTCCGAAAGGTGGCGAGATGGAGCTTGTCCTATCAGCCGGAAGTTCCGGTATTCTATTACACGAGGCAATAGGACACGGTATGGAGGCTGACTTTATAAGAAAGGGCGTTTCAATATTTGCGGATAAATTAGGTAAAAAGGTTGCGGACAATTTTATAACAATAGTCGATGACGGTACAATACCATACGACAGGGGCTCTATAAATGTTGATGACGAAAATAATGAAACTCAAAAGACCGTATTAATTGAAAACGGCATTCTAAACAGCTTTATGCATGACAGAATCAGCTCGACATTCTTTAAAATAAAACCAACGGGAAACGGAAGAAGAGAATCGTTTAAGTCTCCCCCTCTTCCCAGAATGCGAAACACCTATATGCTTCCCGGGCCTCATAAAAAAGAAGAAATTATAAAAAGTATAAAAAGCGGAATCTTAGCCGAGTCTTTCACCAATGGTCAGGTACTAATCGGAGCCGGAGACTTTACTTTTTATGTGAAATACGGTTATATGGTTGAGAACGGCAAAATAACCTCACCTATAAAAGATATAAATATTATTGGCAACGGACCTGATATTCTATCCAAAATATCAATGGTTGCCAACAATTTAGAAATGGCAGAAGGCGGATGGACCTGTGGAAAAGACGGGCAAAGTGTTCCAGTATCAATGGGATTACCGACAGTAAAGATATCATCAATTACAGTAGGAGGAAGATAACAAAAAACAATTAGCTCTACCGTATTACATATAACAATAAAAACAGTTTATTCTTAATCTAAAAAATTGGTTTCTCGTAATTTTTCTTTAATTATTTCTGTGGTTTTTCTGAAATTTATCTTTCCGCTACCCATTTTAGGAAGCTCGTGTACAAAGACAAATTGTTTAGGTACGGCAATCGGAGGTAGTTTCTTTTGCAATATTTTTACAATATTCTTCTCATCTATATCACCGGTTATTGCAACAATTATCCTTGCACCCTTTATTGAATCCGGTACCTCTACAACACAACAGTCAATGGTTGCCGGTATTATATCAATAATTTCAGATTCTACCTTTACAAGCGAAACCATCTCACCTGCTATCTTAACAAATCTTTTCAGTCTGCCTCTATGCCACACAAATCCGTCTTCATCAAGCATACCCACATCACCGGTATCATACCAACCATTCTGTATTCTTCTTGTTGTTTCCTCTATATCATCAAAATATCCCTTCATTACATTATCGCCTTTCACAACAAGCCGTCCTTCTTTACCTGCCGACAATACTTCTCCGGTATTGATATCAAGTATTTGCACTTTCACATTGTCAATGGGCTTACCTATACTTCCCTGTTTATGCATCTTGACAGAATTTAGAGATACAACAGGACTTGTTTCGGTAGTCCCATATCCTTCCATTATAGTTATATTATGTTGCTTTATATATGCCTCAAATAAAAAATTAGGCATTTTATCCGCACCTGCAACAGCTAACCTTACAGATTTAAAATCGCCTGATTTAGACTGCCTTAAATATCCGTTAAAAAAAACGGGTGTTGCAATCATAACACTTACTTTCTCTTCTCTTATTACCGAGCAAACCCTCTTATAATCAAGAGGATTTGCGTATGATACAATTGTTGCACCTACGGTTAGTGATAACCAAAGATTAGCCATTTGTCCAAATACGTGAAAAAAAGGCAGTATTCCGAGCACGATATCATCCTTTGAAAAATCCATTCTTTTTCTGGAACTTTCAATATTTGACAGTAAATTTCTATGAGTTAATTGAACAGCCTTGGGTTCTTTTTCGCTTCCACTTGTAAATAAGATTACGGCATTATCATCTATCTTTCCCGAATGAATTGTCTTTAATAATAGCCTCTCCGGTAATTTTGACTTTAAGGCAGCTTTTAATTTATCACCCTTGGTCATCGAATCCATAATATCTTCAATAAATACCATTCCCTTAACTAATCGACAACCGATTTTTTCTACCAATGTTCTTGATGTTATTATAGTTTTAAACCCGCATTTTCTCTGTGCATATTCCGAATTTTCAGCTGCTCCGGTTGAATAATTTATCATAACAGGTACCTTGCCGCTAAAAAGTATCCCGAGTATAGTCAATATTGAACCGGCTGAATTAGGTATCATTACCCCTATAAAACCATCACGATACGAGTTTATTTTCTTCTGAAGGAGCAATGCACCGATAAGAGATTTAGAGTAATCTAACCTTTTATCGACTGTTTTATCAATTATTGCAAACTTTTGTCCAAATTTTTTTGCCGATCTTACAAATTCACGCTGTAATTGCATATTGCCCCCTCTACCATTTTATTCTCATTATCAAACACCAAAATTATACTTATATATATCATAAACACAAAAAATAATTAAATAAATTTTATATTTAACCAATGAACAATTCAAAAGACATGATATAAATAATATTCTTGCTAAAGATATTATGCCTTTATTATCGTCCACACTCCTATTAGTATAAACCCTGCCCCTGCAATGTAGTTAATATATTTAGTATTCAGGTATGTTGAAATTGTTGAGCCAAATAAAACGCCTATTGCCGAGGTTAATATCAATGCAAGTGAGGCACCTATAAAAACAGTCATTTTACTTATGTCCTTGTTTCCTGCAAATAATAAGGTTGCCAACTGAGTCTTATCCCCCAATTCAGCTAAAAAAACAGTTGTAAAGACAGTCATTAATAATTTAATATTCATAAATCTCCTCTTACTCTCTCTTAATAGATAATCATTATATCAAATAAATCTTAGTATATAAAATATTTTTTAGTAAATGTTTAGTTTTCGACCTAAAACTTTTATCAAAATTGTAGAAAAATCCCCAAGACGCTTATTATAACAAGTTAAACGATTGAGATAAATGAAGAATGGTCTAACTGTTTTGCAATGCAATGATTGAGTTTAACACAGTTAGAATGGGTGTATTAGGCATTGCAGTAAATTTTGATTAAAATTTCGGAGAAATATAGATATATTATTATTTTTTTTGTAAAATCAACTTAGGAGAAGATATGAGCAA
>CAYOTE010000209.1:0-4445 GCA_964406785.1 uncultured Clostridia bacterium | reverse complement strand
ATTTTCTATTATACTTAAAAAAAAAGTTAAAGTCAAAAGAAATTTTATTTAATTTTTTTTTTAATATGTTACAATAGTGTAGAGGTAGATTGTGCTTATAATATATTTGAGTATTTATAATTAAATAGTGGAAAATATAAAAAAAATTGATAGTGTAGAACTGTATATTATAAAGCTACCCTTAGTAAGACCTTTTGAAAATAGTTTGAAGATTATGACTCATAAGATGGCGTTGATTATTAAACTTAACTTGGATAATTTATCAGGTTGGGGAGAATGTACCGCTGATATTGTCCCTTATTACTTTTCTGAAACAATTGAGACAGCAAAACATATAACCGAAGATTTTCTCTTACCTCTTTTATTTGAACAAAAAAATATATCTGTTGATGGTATTGGGAAAATTTTTTCTATTATAAGGGGGCATAATATGGCAAAGGCCATGGTGGAAAACGCTCTGCTTGATCTTTATGCCAAAATAAACCATATGCCCTTATATGAATTAATAGGTGGCGTAGAAAAAAACATTATGTCGGGAATAAGTCTTGGTATAAAAACCAATATTGCTATGCTTATTACACAAATTGCAGATAGTAAGAATAAAAATTATCACAGAATAAAAATAAAAATAAAAAAGGGAATGGAGCTTGATGCTCTTGATGTTATTTGTAAGACATTTTCGGATACATCTTTTGCTGTTGATGCAAATGGAGATTATTCAATTGAAGATATTAAAATATTGAAAAAAATAGACGATTATAATTTGTCAATGATAGAACAGCCTTTAAATTATAATGATTTGTATGAACATTCTTTGTTGCATAAAAGCTTAAAAACTCCGATATGCCTTGATGAGTCTATAATGAATTATAATTCATTGATATCTGCCGTTGCTTTAAAGAGTTGTAATATTATTAATATTAAACAGGGAAGGGTAGGAGGATTGCTTATTGCAAAAAAAATGCAAAATTATTGTATGAAAAACGGTATAAAGGTCTGGTCAGGAGGCATGCTTGAAACGGGCATAGGACGAGCTTTTAATATTCATCTTCAAACACTTTCTGGATTTAATATGCCCGGAGATACGTCCGAAACTTCGAGATATTTCAATGAAGATATTGTTTCAAAGCCGGTAACACTTGATAAAAAAGGTTATATAGAGATACCAAAAGGCTTTGGAATAGGTGTTGGTATAAATACGAAAAGACTTAATAAATATAAAATATTTTATAAGTATATTATTTAACCTAAAAATTTAATAAAATTTTACTGCAATGTCCAATAAGCCCATTCTAACTGCGTTAAGCTCAAATAAAAATACTGCATAATTTCATCCGTCTCAATCGCTTAACTTGTTATAATAGACTTCTTAGATATTTCGCTATAAATTTGATGAAAATTTCAGGGTGTACTTGAATTTTTTGCCAATTCCATATACTATTATCATTGTGAGTGAGGAAAAGAATGAATAAAATGTCTGAAATAATTTCACAAGTTGATGATATAAATGCTATGCCCGGAATAACCTTAGATATAATGGGCTTATTAAATGAACGGGGAACAACAATTATGGATTTGACCAAGAAAATCAAAACAGATGAGGCACTTGCTGCATTTATACTGAAAAATTGTAATTCACCGCTTTATGGGATAAAAAGTGAGATAACATCTATTCTTCAAGCCTTAACTCTTTTAGGATTTGCAACAATAAAAACAATATTAATGTCGTATTTTAATAAAAATTTATATAGCCTTAGCGGGAAAAATGAAATAAAGAAAAAACTCTGGCATCATTCTATTTCCGTTGCCTCTTTTTCGCAGTCAATTGCCTCACAGATAAATTTGAATCAGGAAGAATCTTATTTGAGCGGTTTATTGCATGATATTGGTAAACTTATTATTTATAAGTCTGATAATGAACTTTTTGAAAATGTTTTAGAGGATATTGCGTTATCCGGTCAGGAATCTTATGTTGCGGAAACAAAGGCTTTCGGCTTTAATCATTCTGAAATTGGAGCATTGATAATGAAGAAATGGCAATTTGCGGATGTACTATCAGAGGTATCTCAATTTCATCATTCAGGCCTTCATTATGATAATAAGAATCCATATATTGGCGTTGTTGCATTCGCAAATTTAATAAGTCACAAAGAAATAAAAAATGAGACTGTTGATGTAAGTTATTTCATTAATAAGTATAAATTATCTGAAAAAAAAATAGAAAAAATTATATCAACAGGATTAGATTTATATAATGGATACATTGCTTTTTGATATAAAAAAAAATGTAGAGGAATATCCAGATGATGTTGCTGTCATTGATAACGGTAGAGAAATTGCAAATTTTGAAATGAATACTATTGTCAGAAAATATCAATTATATTTGTTGAACTTAGGTGTTAAAGCTAAAAATATAGTTGTCATAAGTGGAACGAATAGTGTAGAATACATTGCGTTTTTATTGGCAATTTGGAGAATAAATGCTATTGCATTTCCCTTAGATTCAAATATTCCTATAAGAGAGCTTAAAAATATACTTAGAAATAATTTTGTGCATTTTCTTATTTGTAATATGAAAAAATATGAAAAATTAAATGCTTCCAATATTACATTAATTGATATTTCAATGAGGCAAACTATTAATTTAGATGATAAAATAAATATTGACAAAAATATTGATGACAATATTGATGAAGATAAAATCTCTTTACTTGTGCATACTTCCGGTTCTTCTGCCGAAAGCAAAATTGTTGCCCTGAGCCTTTCAAACTTATATTATAGTGCAATGGGTGTTATAGAGAGTCTTAATTTACAGAGAGAGGATAGGTGGCTGTTGACTTTACCGCTTTTTCATGTTGGTGGCATAGGGGGTTTAATAAGATGCTTTATACAAGGGGCAAAGGTTGTTATTTATAAGAAAAACACAGAACTGATAAATCCCATTATTAAAAATAGAATAACGCATTTATCATTGGTCTCGACTCAATTATACAGGTTAATAGAAGAGAAAAAAAAGATTGAAAAAAAAAATACAATATGTGGATTGAAAGTAATATTGCTTGGTGGCAGTGCTGTATCGGATAATTTAATTAAAGAGGCATTGGAACAAAATTTCCCTATTTTTACCTCGTACGGTTCTTCCGAAATGAGTTCAACCGTGTCTATTAAAGAACAATCTGTAAAAAATAAGACATATTGCTCATCCGGGTGCCTATTACATTATAGAAATATTCTTATTAAAAAAAACAATGAAATATTATTAAAAGGACAAACTCTTTTTAAGGGATATTTAAAGGGAAAAGAATTAACATTGCCATTAAATCATAATGGTTGGTTTCAAACGGGAGATATTGGATATTTGAATGATAATAACGAACTTGTGATAACGGGTCGAAAAGATAATATGTTTATTTCCGGTGGTGAAAATATTCAACCGGAAGAGATAGAACGTGTTTTATTAGAGAATCCTGCAATTATTAATGCTAAAGTTTTACCTATTAATGATGATAAATTTGGATTTAGACCTATTGCCTTTATAAAAACAATTGATGGCAATATGCCTGCTTTAGGATTATTAGTGAGTGACTTATCCGAAAAACTTCAAAAGTTCAAAATACCTGACTCTTTTTACTTATGGCCAAAAGATGATTTGAATAAATTAAAATTGCTTAAAAAGGACTTTTTGTCTAATATGAATAATTAATAAAACAACTGTAAGCGGTTAATTAACCCCACTTCTATTAGTTTTCATTTTTCAATTTTTGATTTATTTCAATCATAGAGATATTCATAGGTAGAAGCAAAAAGAGTTTTAAAAAACTTTACATTTTTTTTGTCTATGCTCTAAGAAATACAGTTGGCAGGTAAATTTACAGGTTGGGCTTTTATAAAAAAAACGACTTTTGTCAAGAGCCCTCTGACAGTAAGTGCTCTTTTTTTGTAAAAATATATATTGAAAGTCCTATAAAGATAAATGAAATAACAATTAAAACTCCTATTGATACTAACGTTGAGGATGGAAAACTTGTGTATTTAAGGATATTTCCGGGTATGAGTGTATTAATATAATAAGTAAATGAAAAGTTTTGGATTGTACCTCCTATTAATTTTGTGATTTTTTCCCATCCGAAGGCGAAAATCAGCCCCATCATTATAGGTTTTTTTAGTATTGTGCCAAAAAGTGTAAAAAAAGCCATATACACAAAAACAGTCAGAGTTGCCACACCCAATACAGAAAAAAAGCTAATGATATCAATATGTTCTTTTATGGAAGCAAAATATGCAAGGACTAAGGCAATGAAGACTATACCAATGGATATTACAAAATTTGCAAGATATTTACCTATTAATATTGAAGCTTTTGAAATAGGTTTTGTTGTCAGGTAGATAAGTGTTTTATCGCTTATCTCATCGTTTATAATGCCCGTTCCAAAAAAGAGTGTTAA
>CAYOTE010000208.1:0-4456 GCA_964406785.1 uncultured Clostridia bacterium | reverse complement strand
TTAAAGCACTTTTGGCTTTAATCATAGCTTCTTTAAATTTACTGACTTCATATAATTTTTCCGAAAAATTATTTAAAAGATCAATCTTTATAATTCTATTCTCAGTGTTTTCAATCTTTTCTTTATAGTCAATTTCAAAATTCGCAAATATTGAATAAGTAAATATAAATAAAATAAAATAAAAAATTCTGTTTTTCACTAACTGCTTTCTCGTTTTCCAGTCCATTTACCTTTTTTGCATTGAATATAAATCTCAGGAACTTTAACATTATTATTAGGTAAGCCATTATCATAATAAACTGAAACATTACCACTCATATCATCATTTCCAATAAAACTTCCGGTATATTTATATATTAATTGAGTATAAACAGTATCAGGAATTGTGTAGGAAAAATTCACCTTCTCATTGTCAACTGTATATGAACCAACTTTATTTCCTCCAATATAAACATCGCCTGATGTCGTACTACCGGAAAATTCAATATCAACGTTTAAGGCTTCTAAAACACTTGCATTTGTCCCTGTATTTCCCAAAGATAAAGACAATGCCCATTTGCCTCTAAGTTCATATCCTTTTTCTGCGGAAACATTAAGCTTATGATTAGAATCCATAGTAACTTGTCCTTTATTATCAACCGTTGTCCCATCCAAACTAACAACAAGGTTTCTATATCCCTTTGATAATTTATAACTGTACGATACGGTGCTGTTTTCTGCCAAAGTTTGAGTTCCCGTATCAGGAGTTCCACTTATCCCCTCACCTACGCTAACATCAAGCGTATAATACACATTGTTTTTTTCTGCCGTAACAGTAATACTATGAGTCTTATCCATAATAATATTACCACTATCAGATACGACAGTACCGTCTATACTGACCAATAGATTTTTATATCCCTCTTCAAGCGTATAATCGTAATTTATACTTTCATCTTTTGAGTATATGGTCGAGCCTGTATCCGGTGAACCTTTTATACCTTCACTAAGACTTATCGTCAAGGTAAACTGTTCAAGCTCATCATTATCGGAAGATTGTTTACACATTGATATATTTAATACCAATAATACAAATACAAAAAAATTTACACTCATAAATAACTTATTCCTACAAATCTTATTAGTCTTATTATTCCCCTTAATAATTTTTTTATTCATATAACACCTCCTCCATATATTGTACATATATCTAATATACATCAAAAAAAATTAACAGTCAATAAATATTTTTTTTTACTTTCATACTAAGATATAGCAATATAAAAAAATTGATAAAATTAATAAATTACAAATATAGTAAATGAAAAATAATTTGTGATTGACATTCAATTATAAATAGTGTATCATAAGGCTTAATTGTAAATATTGGTAATACAGAGTTATTTCAAGCAGTATCCATTACTTAATGATGTTTCGGTATATCTACCTCTATTTAACAAAAATAATTTAACGGAGGTAGTCAAAATGGCTCAAGGAAAAGTAAAGTGGTTTAATGCACAAAAAGGTTATGGTTTTATCGAAATGGAAGACGGAAAAGATTTATTCGTACATTATAATGCAATTCAGGATCAGGGATTCAAATCTTTGGACGAAGGGCAGAGTGTTTCTTTTGATATCGGTCAAGGACCAAAGGGCGAACACGCAGAAAATGTAGTTAGATTATAATATTATAACAAAACACTATATTTAATTTTAAACCGGCTTTGGGAAATAACCAAGGTCGGTTTATCAAACGTTTCAAAAATTTCAGACATTTCAAAGTCTCAAGCAATCAAAGTTAGGTTAGAATTAAATTAAGGTCAAGTTAAAATCAAATTAAGACTTCTCATCAAGTAAAGGTCGTTTTTTAATTTCGATAACTCTTTAGAAGGTAATTCCAAAGCATATTATTCCTATCAGTATTATAAGAATAGAAATGGGAACCGTATATTTTATCGCTGTACTCCATAAAAACATTTTCTTGACAGTATCGTCTGTTGACATTTCTTTTAAAGCATTTTTTGTCTTCCATATATACGCTACAAAAATCGCAATAAATAATGCACCAAAACTTAAAGATAAATTTCCCCATATATAATTCATAGTTGTTAGAAATTTTTCTGACAAGGCTGATGGAATAGCAAATAAAAAAGCAATTCCTCCGATAATAAATGCAGCTTTTTTTCTACCTATTTTTTTCTCGTCAATTGCATACGAGACAGGTACTTCAAGCATTGATATGGATGAGGTTAACGCTGCTATTGTCAATAATGCAAAAAATAACGAACCAAATATGTGACCACCGGGCATTTTGGCAAATATCACAGGAAGAACCTGAAAAACCAATCCGGGACCTCCGGCAGGATCCATATGTTGTGAAAAAATTGCAGGAAAAATTATCAAACCTGCCATAAGTGCAATACCGGTGTCAAAAGCCGCAATCCAAACAGCTGACGAAACTAAGTTTTCTTTTCTCTTCAAATACGAGCCATAGGTAATCATAGAGCCCATTCCCAAGCTCAAACTAAAAAAAGCCTGTCCCAGCGCTTCAACAACTATTTTAAAATTAAACTTACTGAAGTCTGGATTTAGATAATATTTTAATCCTGCAGAGGCATTTTCAAGAGTCAAAGACCTCACTAACAATATTACAAGAATTACCAATAAAAGCGGCATTAATATCTTTGAAAACATCTCAATACCTGACGAAATTCCTCTTGAAACAATTGCTATTGTAAGTAATATAAATACCGATAGTAATATAATTTGCAATAAAGAATCCGAACTAAAGTTTGAATTTATTGTTTTTGCACTTTCACTTGTTATATTATTTAACTTACCAGTTACTGCCTTATAAAAATATCCGACCGTCCAGCCTGCAACAACTGAATAAAAAGATAATATCATAACTCCTGTCCCAACGCCCAAATAACCGACTAAATTCCATTTACTGTTCGGCTTTACAAAATTATATGCACCTACAGGGTTTTTTCCCGTAAACCTTCCTAAAGAAATTTCAGCAATTAAAACAGGTAATCCGATTCCTACAATGGCAATCAAATACAAAATGACAAAAAGTGCACCACCGTTTTGCCCCACGGTATATGGGAATCGCCAAATATTCCCAAGCCCTATAGCAGAGCCTGACGCTGCCAAAATAAATCCTATTTTAGAACCCCATTTTTCTCTTTTTGCCATTTTTATTTATCCTTATATTTTTAAAACTATCATATCTATCTATGTTTACCATTATTTAATCTAAAGCTTGCTCTTGAATAAACATTAGCCGAATAGTCAAAATAGTTTGTATCAGGAAAATTTATATACTTTTCATAACCCAGCCACGCAACCATTGAACCGTTATCAGTACAGTATTCCGGCATAGGAAGAAATAAGTCCAACTTTGAATTTTCAAATTCATTGATAAAAGCTTCTCTTAATCTTGAATTCCTACTCACACCACCTGCAATAACTAAAGAGCTTACCTCATTTTCTTTAACAAATTTTTTCACCTTTTTTAAAAGATAGGTTACAACAGACTCTAAAAATGATGAGCATAAATCGTAAAATTCCTTTGAATTCGGTTCAATTTTATTTTTTTTTGCAAAATTTATTGTAGCTGTCTTATAACCGGAAAAAGAAAAATCATTTGAGCCGTCACTCATTCTCGGAATGGTAAAGCTAAAAGACTTTGGATTGCCTTTTTTATAATTCTTATCGATGATAGGTCCACCCGGATAATTCAAACCAAAAAATTTAGCTACCTTGTCCATAACCTCACCAACGGCATCATCTCTTGTTTTAGACAGCAATGTTGATTCAAATTTTGATTTCTGATAAAAGACAGATGTATGTCCGCCTGAAACAATTAAAGAAATTAACGGATATTTGATATTGTGATTAGTAATAAACGGTGATTCAATATGTGCCGATATATGATCAACCATAACAAGAGGTATATTATGTGAATAAGCCAATGCCTTTGCAAAAGACAGTCCCACAATCAGAGAACCTATTAAACCGGGACCCTGCGTAAGAGCTATTAAACCTATCTCTTTTATATCAAGATTTGCCTCTTTGAGTGCCTGATTTGTAAGCAATGAAATTGCCTCATAATGACTTCTTGAAGCTATCTCCGGCACAATACCACCATACTTTTTATGCAAGGGGATTTGAGACTTTATCTTTTCGCAAATTACCCTATTTTTGTCTCCACGTTCAACTATCGAAACAGCAGTTTCATCGCAAGAACTTTCTATACCCATAACAAACATAGAGTATACTATCAAATATAATCATTATTTTCAACTCCTTTCTTACTGCTAACACCCCATTTTTTTTACTACAGGCGTTTTTATCTCAAGCATTTTGCTTCAAGCATGTCGCCTCAGGCTCCATGCCCCATGCTACAGGCTGATGGAATTTTTTTACAAATCCTATCGGATTTCTTAAATGCTTTATTGCTTGTTTTCCTTGA
>CAYOTE010000207.1:0-4478 GCA_964406785.1 uncultured Clostridia bacterium | reverse complement strand
TATTCAATAATATCGGTTACCGAACCTGCACCGATTGTTCTTCCACCCTCTCGGATAGCAAATTTCAAACCCTTTTCCATAGCAATTGATGTTATCAACTCTATCTCAAATACCGCATTATCTCCAGGCATTACCATATCTACGCCGTCAGCTAACTTTACGCTTCCGGTTACATCAGTCGTCCTAAAGAAAAATTGAGGCCTGTAGCCAGTTACAAATGGTGTATGTCTTCCACCTTCATCCTTACTTAATACATATACCTCGGCTTTGAACTTCTTATGAGGAGCTATTGTTCCCTTCTTTGCCAATACCATACCTCGTTCAACATCCTCTCTATTAGTCCCTCTAAGTAAAATACCTACATTATCGCCGGCTTGACCCTGATCAAGTAACTTCTTAAACATCTCTACGCCGGTTACTACCTTAAGCTGAGTGTCTCTAATTCCTACTATCTCTATCTCATCACCTACCTTTACTATTCCTCGTTCTATCCTTCCGGTTACGACTGTCCCTCTACCACTTATAGTAAATACATCCTCAATAGGCATCAAATAATCCAAATCAACAGGTCTTGCCGGTAACTCTATATAAGAATCTACGGCATCCATTAATTCCAATATATTCTTATTCCACTCGGCATCGGCAGGTTCATCACTCTCCATTGCTCTTAATGCACTACCTCGAATTATCGGAATATCATCACCGGGGAAATCATACTCGCTCAATAATTCCTGTATCTCCATCTCTACTAAATCCAATATCTCATCATCATCTACCATATCAACCTTATTCATAAATACTACTATTGCAGGAACATTTACCTGTCTTGCCAATAATATATGCTCTCGGGTCTGAGGCATTGGACCGTCGGCACCACTTACTACCAATATCGCTCCATCCATCTGAGCAGCTCCGGTTATCATATTCTTTACATAATCTGCATGACCGGGACAATCTATATGTGCATAATGACGGGTCTTGGTGTCATACTCAACATGAGAAATCTGAATCGTTATTCCTCGCTCTTTCTCTTCAGGGGCGTTATCTATACTCCAAAAATCCCTGTAGTCAACATTTGAACCTTCTGCCTTACTTAATACCTTGGTAATCGCAGCTGTCAACGTTGTCTTGCCGTGATCTACGTGACCTATCGTTCCTATGTTTAAGTGTGGCTTACTCCTATCAAACTTTTCCTTTGCCATTATTTTCCTCCTGTTGTTTTCTTTATTCTTTTTTCTCTATTTTTCATTTGTTATTAATTAATTATTTACATATATTCCCAATTGATTAACCAAGACATTTTCCGTTTTAGATTCACTCATCTTAACATAATCATAAAACTCCATCGAGTAATTTGCTCTGCCCTGAGTCATTGTTCTTAAATTTGTAGCAAATCCAAACATATTTGCCAAAGGAACAATACCGTCAACAATATGAATATTGCTTTTATTTTCCATATTATTGATTTTACCTTCCCTTGCATTAAGATCGGCAATTATATCTCCAAGATATTCATCCTGAACTAATATTTCTATTTTCATTACCGGCTCTAAAAGTAAGGGCTTCCCATTTTTAAAAGCATCTCTAAAAGCCTTTGAAGCTGCAATTTTATAGGCAATATCTGATGAATCTTCCTCATTATAAGAGCCGTCAACTAAGGTTACCTCAATATCCGTAATAGGATATCCTGCCAAAGTTCCTGCCGATAAAGACTCTTGCACGCCATCTCTTATAGCATCATAGTACTCCGAAGGTATTTTTGAAGAATCAATGTCAACATTAAAAATAAACTTTTTATCATTATCCAAAGGCTTTACCCTTAATACAACATGACCGTAAATTCCCTTGCCACCCTCTTGTGCTAAATATTTTTCCTCTCCGATACCGTCAATTTGGACAGTTTCCTTATAGTAAACCCTAGGCTTGCCCATCTTTGTATCTAATTTAAAATCTCTACTTATTCTATCCTTAATAACTTCCAAATGTAATTCACCCATACCGGAGACAATTTTCTGCCCTGTATTCTTATCTACATAACTTTTAAATGTAGGATCCTCGTTAGAAATCTTTTCCAATACAAGTTGTAGTTTATCATGATCTGTTGTTAATTTAGGTTCAATTGTTGCCGATATAACAGGCTCAGGAAAAGATATCTTTTGAAGCTCTATCTGATTAACCTGATCACAGAGAGTATCACCCGTTGATATTTCAATGATATTTCCGGTTGCACCTATCTCTCCGCTAAACAACTCACTAACCTCCTGCCTCTTATTGGCAGACATTCTATATATCTTTGAAAGACGTACCTTTCTACCGGTTGAGCTATTAATTACAGTTGAACCAACCTTAACAGAACCGGTATATACCCTGAAAAAGATTAATTTTCCAAGATGTTGATCCGTTATTATTTTAAATACCAAGCCGGAAAACGGTTCCTTATCAGATACAGACCTTTTAATAACATCACCGTTCTTAGGGTTAAAACCAACAACATCACCCTTGTTTAATGGTGAAGGTAGATAGTCAATAATAGCATCAATTAAAGCTTGAACAGCCTTATTTTTAAAAGAAGAACCCATTAAGACAGGATACAAATCAAGATTTATCGTAGCCTCTCTTATAACGGATTTTAATTTATCAGAAGAAATTTCTTTCTTTTCAAGATACAACTCCATAAGTTCCATATCGTAATCGGAAAGGATTTCAATAAGATTATCTCTATGCATTTCCGCTTCATCAAATTCACTCTCAGGTATATCTGTTACTCTATACTCCGCACCCAAAACATCACTGTCATAAATATAAGCCTTCATTGAAATAAGATCTATTACACCCTTAAATGTCTCTTCAAAACCTATAGGCAATTGTAAGAGAAGTGGCGTTACGGAAAATTTGGATTCAATGTCATCCAACACTTCGTTATATTCAGCTCCACTTCTATCCATTTTATTTATATACAAAATTCTTGGTATTTTATATTTTTCAGCTTGATACCAGACCTTTTCTGTTTGAGGTTCAACACCACCTACGCCACATAAAACGACAACAGCTCCGTCTAAAACTCTTAAAGCTCTTTCAACTTCTGCCGTAAAATCAACATGTCCCGGAGTATCAATAATATTTATTTGGTTATCCTTCCAATAACAAGTCGTTGCCGCCGATGTTATGGTAATTCCACGTTCCTGTTCCTGCGGCATATAATCCATATTTGTGTTACCATCGTCAACATTTCCAATCTTATAAGTTGAACCGGTATAATACAAGACTCTTTCCGTAGTAGTGGTTTTGCCGGCATCTATATGTGCCATAAACCCTATATTTCTTGTATTCTCCACCGGTGTATTCCTCATAATATACTATTATCTATATAAATTACCATTTATAATGAGCAAATGCTCTATTAGACTCAGCCATCTTATGCACTGTTTCTCTCTTTTTCATTGCTCCGCCTTTTTCACTATAGGCATCCATAAGTTCACCAACCAACTTATCTTTAAATGACTTACCACCTCTGCTTTTAGCATTGGAAATTATCCATCTTATACCCAAGGCATAAGAACGTTCTTTTCTTACATCCATTGGAACCTGATAGGTAGCTCCACCAACCCTTCTAGATCTCGTCTCTATTTGAGGTCTTACATTTTCAATTGCTTTTAAAACAATTTTCAAAGGATCTTCGTTGAGCTTATCTTTTAAAACATCCATACTACCATAAACAATCTTCTCCGCAACAGACTTTTTACCATCCAACATAATACCGTTAATTAACTTTGCAATATGAGACGATGAATAAACTGCATCATAGATTGTTTCTTTATTTCTGGTTACTTTCCTTCTTGGCATCTATAACTCCTTATACTTTTTTCTGTCTTCTGGTACCATACTTAGATCTACTCTTCTTTCTTTCTTCTACACCAGTAGCGTCTTTAGCACCTCTTACAATATGATATCTAACACCGGGTAAATCCTTAACTCTTCCACCTCTTACAAACACTATAGAGTGCTCTTGAAGCGAATGACCTTCTCCCGGAATATAAGCAGACACCTCAATCCCGTTTGTTAATCTAACCCTTGCTACCTTTCTCATAGCAGAGTTTGGTTTTTTGGGATTTGTTGTAAAAACCCTCGTACAAACTCCCCTTCTCAGCGGGCAGTTATCAAGTGCCGGAGACTTACTCTTTATCTTCAGCTTCTTTCTTCCTAATCTAACTAATTGGTTAATAGTTGGCACAAACTACCTCCTTAAATTTTTTATTTTTTTGGTTTGTGTTCAAAATGTTCAAAAAATATTAGGTCACAATAACACATTATAGCATAAACAAAGTACTTGAATCAATAGCCATTAATGATATAAATATTAAGAGATAAATTTTGATAATAAATGCGATAAATGATTGTGATAAGTGATATTTAATGATTGTTAAAAAAAAACCCGGTGACGACCTACTTTCCCACATCGGTAACAATGCAGTATCATC
>CAYOTE010000206.1:0-4538 GCA_964406785.1 uncultured Clostridia bacterium | reverse complement strand
TTAAAAAAAGTGAACTGTACAGCTCTTTATGGAAAAGTTGTGATGAGCTAAGAGGCGGTATGGACGCGTCTCAATATAAAGATTATGTCCTTATTCTTTTATTTGTTAAATATGTATCAGACAAAGCAAAAGCTAATTCAGACTATGTGATTGAGGTCCCAAAAGGTGCTAGTTTCGATGATATGGTGAAGTTGAAGGGGAAATCGAATATCGGTGACGAAATAAATAAAATTATCTCTCGCCTGGCAGAAGCTAATGAGCTTAAAGGAGTCATTGATGTAGCCGATTTTGCCGACGAAGCTAAACTCGGCAAGGGAAAAGAAATGCAAGACCGCTTATCTACGCTTATCGCCATATTTCAAAAACCAGAGTTGGATTTTAGTAAAAACAGAATAGACGATGATGACCTTCTTGGTGATGCATACGAATATTTAATGAGACATTTCGCAACTGAGTCCGGCAAAAGTAAAGGGCAGTTTTATACTCCTGCCGAAGTATCGAGAGTTATGGCAAAATTAATCAGTATAGAAAAAGTAAAAAACCAAAAAAAAACCGTTTATGACCCAACATGCGGCTCAGGTTCCTTACTCTTAAAAGTTGGCGCTGAAGCGCCTGTCGAAAAAATTTCAATTTACGGGCAGGAAATGGATGTCGCAACACGAGGATTGGCACAAATGAATATGATTATTCATAATCAAGAAACCGCAATAATTAAGCAAGGTAATACAATTGCGAATCCACTTCACTTAGAAAACGGGGCTTTGAAAACGTTTGATTATATAGTAGCTAATCCTCCCTTTTCAACTAAAAGCTGGAGCAACGGCATTGTTTCAAAAGAAAATGAAGTAAACGATGAATTTGGTCGGTTTGATGGATTCGGAATACCACCCAGAAAAAACGGGGATTATGCTTTTCTACTTCATATGATTAAGTCGCTGAAAAGTTCGGGTAAAGCAGCGGTTATTCTTCCTCATGGCGTTCTTTTTAGAGGAAACGCAGAAGCCGAAATAAGAAAAAACATTATCAATCGAGGTTATATCAAGGGAATTATCGGACTTCCTCAAAATCTATTTTACGGGACAGGAATCCCCGCCTGTATTATCGTTATTGATAAAGAAAACGCCGAAAACAGAAAAGGTATTTTTATCATTGACGCAAGCAAAGGATTCTATAAAGACGGCAGTAAGAACAGACTAAGAGAAAGAGATATTCATAAAATAGTATCCGTATTTAATAATCAGACAGAAACACCGGGATATTCGCGAATGGTTTCTAAAAGTGAAATCTCTTCCGAGAAAAACGATTATAATCTTAACATTCCGCGATACATCGATAGTCTGGAAGAGGAGGATATTCAGGACATTGAAGCACACTTAAAAGGTGATATTCCAAGTAAAAACATCAAAACACTAAACAATTACTGGAAAGTATATCCATCATTAAAAAATAAACTTTTTTCTAAAAGCAAAAGAGCCGGATACGTTAAGCTGAAAGTTCCGAAGGATGAGATACGTGAAACCATCTTTTCAAATAAAGAGTTTATTGATTATTCAAAAAAGATAGAAGCTGTTTTTAATAACTGGAAAAATAAAAATGTAAAACTGTTAAAAGATATTAAAATAAATAACAAACCAAAACAATTGATAGTTAAAATTTCCGGAGATATTTTAAATTCATTTAATGATTTAGAGTTAGTTAACCGTTATGCAATATATCAGTATCTAATGGATTACTGGATGGAAAAGATGCAGGATGATGTTTACCTGATAGCTTTCAATGGATGGCAAGTTGAGATTAACCTCCTGCGAAATAAAAAAGGGAAAGAAACAGGCTGGGAATGTGATTTAATCCCAAAAGATATTGTAATAAAAAAGTATTTTGCCGCAGAACAGAAAGCAATTGATAAATTAAATCAACAGCTTGAAGAAATTGCCGGCAAAAAAGATGCGTTGGATGAAGAAAATTCAGGTGATGACGATTTATTCACCGATGTGAGAAACGCCGCCGGGAATATCTCTAAAGGCAACCTGATTAAAAGAATAAAAGAAATCAATAATGACCCGGAATATAAAGACGAATTAAAAGCTCTGCAAAAATACCAAAATCTTATTGACCAGGAATCACAGTTGAAGAAACAATTAAAAAATGCCGAAGTGGGACTTGATAAATTGTTACTTCAAAAGTATAATACACTAACGGAAAAAGAGATTAAAACTCTTATCGTTGATGATAAATGGATGTCCTCATTGAAGGATGCGATAGAGAATGAAATGGAAAGAATATCGCAAAAGCTCGCAGGAAGAATCAAAGAACTTGCTGAAAGATATGAAACACCGTTGCCGTTACTGGCAAAAGAGGTTGATGCGCTGAGCAAAAAGGTTGATGATAACCTGAAAAAGATGGGGTTTAGGTGGTGAGAAAAAAATAGTGAATGCATTTTCAAAAATAATTATGTTTTATTTTGCATATTTACCACTCTTTATTATTCTTTTAATTAAAAATATGGAAATTAATTTACTGTTAATAATTATTGTTATATGTTTAATAGCATTAGGAATAATATCAATTTTTCTACTTATAAAAACAATAAAGAGCATAGCACCAAAAACAGTGAAGATAAGATTTATTTCAAATAAAAATGCTGAAACCCTTAGCTTTATAGTAACTTATGTAATTCCTTTTGGAATTACATTCACAACTTTAAATAGTCGGATTGCTTTTGGTATATTATTTGCAATAATATTTTATCTTTATTTAGATACGTCTTTATTTTGTATAAATCCCTTATTAAAAATAATATTCAATTATAATATATATTTAATAAACATAAGGAAACGCGAATATTATTTGTTATCGAAAAAAGATCATCTTAATGGGAACGCTACGATAAACATGGTTTTTTTGACAAAAAATTTAGCTATGGAGGATGAAAATGAGAATTAATATACCGAAAATAGATTCTAATAATTATGTGCAATTATGTTTTATACGCAAATATAGACAAACTGATAAAACAAGATACATGTTTTTTAGTATTGATACATCAAAGCCTGTTGCTAATGATTTAAAAAAGTTATTAATGGATAATATTTCAAGGTGCAAAAAAACAAAAAATATTAAATCGTATAATCCTTCTATAAATAGTACAGATTTAGAGGCATTAAATTTATCAACAGTGTATAATTGGTCGTTTTTCGACAAAAAAGCATTTTTAGATAACACGAATAATATTTCCTTAAAAGATATAAAAAGACAACTTGTTGGATTTCTAGTTTACGTTAAAACTAAAAATTCGATTATAGGTCAAATTAGGAAAATAACACCCTCATCTGTTTTAGAATCCAAAGGCTTATATAAAATGTTTTTTGATGGACGAAAATTTAATGAAATAAAAGAAGATATCGGATTACAAATAGACAATAAAGCAGATATTGTATTTGTAAAAAAGAAAATTTCTACTGAAGCAATTATTATAAATAAAGATAATTTTAAATCAATATTTGATGTTTATGAGCAAGAGAAAAAAGAAGCTGTAGATATTTTTAAGAATGTTGACATTTTACATAGTAGCCAAAATTCTAAAATGATACAAACATTTATCGAAAGCAGCAGACAGTTACAAAAAATGATTATAAATCCTGTAGTCAGAGAGTTTGTATCTAAATTTAACTTTAAAATATTAATTAAGCTAAAAAAAGAAGTACCTGAGAAAGTAAGTTATGAAATCGATGACAAAAACAATGATTTTATTTTACCGGAGGGTAAAGAAAAACAAGCCTTAAAGGACATCATTAAAGCAATGGTTGGAAAATATAATCAAGACTTAGAGGGCAAACATATTTATGAAAATGCAGGGGTAAAAAAAGTGTTAAAATGAAAATAAAATCTGGATATAAAAAAACTGAAATTGGGCTCATTCCGGGAGATTGGGATATAATTAGTTTTAGTGATGTGTTCGATTTTTTAACTACAGCAACATATTCAAGGTCTGAACTTTCAGATAGTAATGAGATTTTATATATTCATTATGGTGATGTTCATAAAAAGTGGAATAACTTTCTTGATCTGAAAAAAGAAGTACTTCCTACTATTGAGAAAATACAAGGAAAAAACTATTCGTTGGTTAAAAATGGGGATATTATTATGGTGGATGCCTCTGAAGATTATGAAGGTATTGGTAAGAGTGTTGAAATAAAAAATATTGGATATAGAAAAGTTGTTTCAGGATTGCACACAATCTTATTAAGAGATAGAAAAAAATTATTAGCTGATGGTTTCAAAGGTTATATCAATTCCAATTACCTAATTAAAAAACAATTTGATAGGTTAGCAACAGGATTAAAAGTTTACGGGGTTTCAAAAAGTAATTTAAGCATAGTATTAATCCCAATCCCCCCAACAAAAGAAGAGCAGCGGGCGATTGCGGAGGTGTTATCGGATACGGATGAGTTGATTGAGAAGCTTGATAAGCTGATTGAGAAGAAGAAGAACATCAAGAAGGGGGCGATGCAGGAGCTTCTAACCGGAAAGAAAAGACT
>CAYOTE010000205.1:0-4560 GCA_964406785.1 uncultured Clostridia bacterium | reverse complement strand
TGTTTAAAAAAAATACAGTGAAGAAAAGAATTATTATAAAAAACGAGTTATTTGAGAACGGTGAATATCACTTAAAAATTGTTGCCAATGATTCATTAAACAATCCTGATCTATTAGCTAAGTCAACTGTTAAATTATCAGACACTTTTATTATTGATTCAACTGCACCAAAACTTATTAATTTTACAAGTAAAGGCAATAATCTCAGTTTTGAAGTTAAGGATGATGTTTCAATTATTTCAAGAGTGCTTTATTCTTATGACGGACTTAGTGAATGGAATCCTGTATTTTCGACAGACATGATAAACGACTCAAAAAAAGAAAAATTTACCTTTAAATTAAAGAATTCAAAAAATAAGATTATATTTATTAAGGTCATAGACGATTTGAATAATTATAAAGTGTATCAGAAAGAATACTAAAATATTAAAAGGGGTTAAAATGAAAATTCATGAGTATCAAGCAAAAAAGCTTTTTAGAGAGGCAAGTATCCCTGTACCCGAAGGATATATGGCTGACAAGGATGAAGATGCATTAAATTATGCTGAGCAACTGGGATATCCCTGTGTGGTAAAGGCTCAGGTGCATGCAGGGGGGAGAGGAAAAGCCGGTGGCGTGAAACTTGCGAGAAATAAGAATGAGGCAAAGCAAAATATAGAAAATATTTTAGGAATGAATCTTGTGAGTAAACAAACGGGACCTGAAGGAAAAGAGGTAAGAAAAATACTTATTGAAGAGGGATTGGAAATTTCCCGAGAGCTTTATCTTGCAATAATTACCGATAGAGAACGAGAGTGTCCGGTAATTATATCCTCAACAGAGGGTGGTATGGAGATAGAAGAGGTTGCGGCAAAAGACCCTGAATTAATTAATAAAGTTTTTGTTCATCCTGTTACCGGTTTAAGTGGGTTTCATATTAGAGAGGTTGCAAGTAAATTGAAACTTTCAAAGCTTCAACAGAAAAATTTCTCAAAATTTCTTGTCAATCTTTTTAAATTCTATCAATTAAAAGATGCTACAATGCTTGAAATAAATCCTTTAATTATCACCGAGTCCGATAGTATAGTAGCTTTGGATGCCAAGGTTGATTTTGATGATAATGCTCTATTACGGCATAAGGATATACTGGAACTAAGAGATGTATATGAAGAAGAATCTCTTGAGGTAGAAGCATCAAATTTTGATCTTAATTACATAAAATTAGACGGCTCGATTGGTTGTATGGTCAACGGTGCGGGACTTGCAATGGCGACTATGGATATTATAAAATTTTATGGCGGAGAGCCTGCAAACTTTTTGGATGTTGGTGGCGGTACATCGGAAGAAAGAGTAAAAGAAGCGTTTAAAATTCTCTTGTCTGACGAAAACGTCAAAGGTGTGTTTGTAAATATTTTTGGTGGCATTGTAAGAACTGATCTTGTTGCAACGGGTATTGTTAATGCAATAAAAGATATAGAGGTAAAGGTTCCTATAGTAATAAGACTGGTTGGCACAAACGAGGAAGCGGGAAGAAAGATTATTAACGAATCCGGCTTGAATTTTATTGCGGAAACGGATTTGCCCAAAGCGGCAAAAAAGATTGTCTCGTTGGTTAAAGGGGAATAAAAATGTCTATTTTACTTAATAAAAAGTCAAGAGTTATTGTTCAAGGTTTTACGGGCAAAGAGGGTACATTTCACTCTAAACAGATGCTTGATTACGGTACTAATATTGTTGGCGGGGTTACACCGGGTAAGGGTGGAGTCTCCCACTTGGATATTCCGGTATATAATACTGTTCAAGACTCAGTTAAGGCACAACATCCAAATGTATCCGTTATTTTTGTTCCGCCTCTGTTTGGTGCCGATGCTATTTTAGAGGCAGCGTATTCCGGTATAGAGTTGATTATTTGTATAACCGAAGGTATTCCAACACAGGATATGGTTAGGGTAAAAAATTATATTAGAACAACAAATTCAAGATTAATAGGTCCGAATTGCCCGGGAATAATTTCTCCGGGAGAGGCTAAGGTTGGAATTATGCCGGCAAGAATTCACAAAAAAGGAAGTATAGGTATAATATCAAGGTCGGGAACCCTGACTTATGAAGCTGTTAATCAGATTACAAATCTTGGATTGGGACAATCAACTGCCGTGGGTATTGGCGGGGATCCTATAATTGGTTCTGTATTTACCGATATTTTAGCCTTATTTGAAGAGGATGAGGATACAGAGGCAATAGTAATGATTGGAGAGATAGGCGGTTCAATGGAAGAAAATGCGGCTAAATTTATTAAAGAGCATGTAACAAAGCCTGTTGTCTCATTTATATCCGGTCAAACGGCACCTCCCGGCAGAAGAATGGGACATGCCGGTGCTATTATTTCCGGTGGCAAGGGTACAGCGGCAGAGAAGATGAAAATACTTAAAGAGAATGGTATCACTGTTGTAGAAAATCCATCGGAAATAGGAAAAACGGTTTTAGGTATAATTAAATAAGAAAATGGAAAACATTAAAATCGGATATTTCTCAAGTATGCAGATAGACGACCAATTTATAGGTGGAATAATGATTACGGATCGTAAATCTATCCCACTTGAATTTAAATACACGGAACCTATTAAACCTACTAAAATACATAAAATAATTTTTGGTAAGGTACTCGAAAAATATATTAATGAAGAAGTTATAAAAAAAAATTTATTAAAAGACATTAAAAGCCGTGTTTCTATTTTTTTTATATCTGAGCCACAATTATTAAGTACGGAAAATATGGGGGATACGCCTATAATTTTACTGCAAAACACTAATCTCCCCGGATTAAAAAATGCCGGGGAGATACAGAGAACAAAGGATAAGGAATTTCTTGTTCAACCCTCTACCAGCAAAACACCCCTAAAGCTAATCTTTGCCTCCCCCGAAGCTGATGTGCATGAAAAAGCGATTAATATGCTTAAAGACTTGATAGTTAAAACGGATATTTTTGAACCTTTTTTAAGAGTAGAAACAGCACTAAAGAGCTTATGTCAGATAAAAAGTTAGGACTTACACATAAACTTGCAGGCGTTATTGAACGTCTTATCAAAACAACTGAAATTAAAAATTTTGAGTTAAACTTTTTTAGAGGAAATAAAGTTTTGAAATTTAATATTGCTCCGAAAATAAGCAAAGATATCCCTCGTATTCCATATATTGAAAAAAAAATTGATTTTAAAATAATACCGGAACTAATAGAAATCGTTGATAAATTTAAAGAAAATAATACTAAAACACTTTCCTTATCGGAGTTTATTACAAAAACGCAAACAGAACCATTGAATATATTTTATACAAATAATATTTTTCAAATTAATACATCTATTGAGGTTAAAACAGAGAATATCTTTGAAAAATATAATATATCTCCGGTATTAAAGTATAAGACAATGATAAAAAGCATTGATTTTAATTTTTTAAAACCGGTTGTTTTAAAAGCACCTTCTTTTAAATATCCGTTAATTCGTGATAATTTATACCTGATAAAAAAAACCATAATTTACAAAAAGGCAGTACAAGTCTCTTTTCTTTCGGAAAAACAACAATTAACTTATTGGAGAAAGGCTGTTATGCAAAGTAAAACAGAACCCAAGAGTCTGGAGCTTATTGGAGTATATTATCAAGTACCGTACTATAGTATTGAAAATATTAAAATAGATTTTAAATTAAAACAATTAAGTTATAAATTAAAAGAGAATAGTGTTGCAAAAAAAATTAAAGAATATGATATAATCATTTTTCGTGACATAATAAAGAAAGAAGGCATTATAATTGAAGATTAGGAAATGATGATGGAAAAAACAAGCATTGATACGAAAAAGATAGTTAAGAATAAACAGAAGAAAAAAAACGATGATGAGATAAAAATAAGTTTAACAATAATTGACGGGCTTGAAGCCAGCTTTGGAAAAACGTATAATTTTTTTAAAGATGCAGTAAGTATAGGACGAGACGAGGCTAATGACTTTGTAGTCAATGATATTAAAATTAGTAAATTTCATTGTAAAATCAAAGTTAAAAATGAAAAAGACAATCAGTATATTGAGTTGTATGACTTGAATTCAACAAATGGAACCTATGTCAACGAAAAACTTATTACAAATATATTATTGTCTTCAGGTGACAAGATTGAGGTTGGAGATGTGATAATGAGATTTACACTCAATGATGATATTGAGGATAAATACAATTCAAGGCTTTATGATTTTGCTACAACAGATGCCTTAACCGGTTTGCATAATAAAAGGTTTATAATGAATGAACTTAAGAACCAAATAAAAATTGCAAAGAGAAATAATAGGACATTGAGCCTGATGATAATTGATATAGATGATTTTAAAAAAGTTAATGATACGTATGGCCATATTGCCGGAGATAAATATTTAATTAAAATAGCTTTTCATTTGAATCAATCCTTAAGGGAGCAAGACTCAGCCGGAAGGTTTGGAGGTGAGGAATTTATTGTACTGCTTCCTGAAACAAATATTGAAGGTGCATTTATTTTAGCCGAAAGAATAAGGAAAACAATTTTTAATACTAAAATTA
>CAYOTE010000204.1:0-4584 GCA_964406785.1 uncultured Clostridia bacterium | reverse complement strand
GCGGGGCACGTTCCATAGAAATGCACTTCACGCTTAACTTTTTTTATAAGCTTAGGAAAACTGAATAGCTACATTTATAGATACTTATGCAGTTTTCAAAGTATTAAATAAAATTTAGAATTTAGATGACCAGGTTAAAACTATATAGCGTTTTGGTGCAGGACGGAAAAAACTTGCATTAGAAAACTCAGCATAAAGAGTATTTGTAATATTGCCGAATATAAAGCCTAATCTCTGTGGGAATGCACTTTTTTTAAATAAAGTTATTCCACCGTTAATTGAATGTACTGAAAATCCGGGTAAAATATCACCGATAGGGTTTTTACCCAATACTACATCCTTTTGATTTCCGTTTATGCGCAGATGATATTCAAGCCAAAACATTTTTTTTGGATGTTCGTAAGCTAAACTAAAGTTTAATTTTGATGAATATGTATCGGTGTAAGGTGTTTCCGGATTACCTACATTATCTGATTTCATTGACGTATAGTTAAATGTCAACGAAAAACCGTATTTTAAATAGTATTTACTAAATACTTCAAATCCGTACATACGAAGCTTATCAATATTTATATTTCTATATTCAGGCATTCCGGCAATTTTGTTTCCCGTTGCATCTATTCTTATACCGTCGTTAATAATATTGTTAAAATACGTTGATTCAAAATATAATTTATTTAATCGATATTTGATACCTATATCAAAATTAAGACTACTCTCAGCTCTTAAATTCAGATTTCTCGATTGAAAAGCTCTACCGGCAGGTGTTATCCCGTTAAAAAAACGTTCAATGATATTTGGAGATCTAAATCCCCTGCCAAGGGAGAAGAATAATCTTAAATTATCATTAATGGAATAAAGAATATTGGCTGAGCCGACTAATGTATTATCCTTACTTAAAAAAAGATTCAAATCTTCTAAGCCCGTTGTTACTTTTGTTTTTGCTGTAACATTTTGATATCTCAAACCCAATATTACAGACAGCTTCGAAAACAAAGAAATTTCATCCTGAAGAAAAAAACCATAGCTGATATAGCTTGCATTTGGTACTTGAGGTGTATTATCTATTTTCGGATGCGGAGGGCCAAAACCTAAAACTTTAGATATTTTCAAATCTGTATTAATTGAATTATCATTATAAAAATCAATTCCATAGGTAAATGTATTGTCTTTTATCAACTTATTAAATTCGTATCTAAAACCATATGTGGTGATATCCGTATGATTGTTTGATACAACACTTGCTCCCGCTTTTGGATTTTGAGGAATACCGAAGGGTACAAAAATATTCATACTTAAGTCTCTGTTATTATTTGTAATATATCCGGTCAGACTCATACGGTCGGCAAATATATAGTTAAGTTTATTATTCTCATATTTTAAGACATATTTATTGGTTTTCTTAAGTGGATATTGAATTCTGATTTTAGGTGCTCCCGGATTATACTGTTCCGGTTCAACAAAGCCAAAACCGGCATTTTTAGCATTATAAACCTTGTATTTAAATAAAATATTACTCTGTCTTGAAATTTTATAATTGAGATTAAACCCAATACCATAGTCGTTTACACCCGTATCATTCACTATTGTATCTTGTTTAAGTTGTATATCCCCAAAAAAGCCCGATGGAGCAGTGTAACTTTCCGCCTTTCTATAATTTCCACTTATAGAAAAATTTATTTTACCGTAACTGCCACCAAGTTTTAAAAATTCTTTGTTCTGTCTATCCATTGTACTATACCTGTATCCGATATTCCCGTATATTTTATTTTTACCGATAATGTTTTTAGAGTCATTCGTGATAATATTTATAACGCCTCCTATAGCATCCGAGCCATAAAGGACAGAAGCCTGTCCTCTCACAACTTCAACTCTGTCAACAGTTCCAATGGCCACTGATGCAGGTAAGGCTCCAAAATTTTGTTGTTGTCTTGAATTATTCATTCTCATTCCGTCTTCCAATAATAATATTCTTTGTCCTCTAAAACCTCTTATAACAGGACGACTTTGGTTAGCCCCAACACCGTTTATATCAACACCGGGTAATTCCGTAAGAAGTTCAGTTACATTATTAGGAGCCTTCTTATCAATTTTTTTTTTACTTATGACACTTACCGGTTTTGCAATATTAAAAATGTCTCTCTTCGTTCTTGTTGCCGTTATTGTCATATTATAGTGTAATATTTTTTGCGTTTTTTCAGTTTTTTTGTCAATTTCTTTTTTGTTCTTTATTTCCTTTTTATCATTGGACTTTATTTTTTTTGCAAATAAAATATTATTACCATTTCCAGTAAATGAAAACAATATAATGATAATTAAAAGAATTATTAAATAAGAGTTTTTTCGTAAATACACGGTGTTACCTCCATATACAGAATAATATTTATTAGATTATAATAACAAATTTCGTACATCGCACATAGTTAATGCCAATCTAATTCCATATGATATTATTACAAACTTATAATTTCAATTTTCTATGACATATCTATGACATAGGTATGTCCTAAGTATATGTATACAATTAAACATTTGTTTTCAAGCTTTAAATAAATAACCCTTATTTCTTATCGTTATAAAATGATGTGGGATTGTAGCGTTTAGTTCGAATAATTTTCTGAATTTTAATATAAAATTATCTATTGTTCTTGGTGTCGGATCAGAATCCATACCCCAAACTTCTTCAAGTATGTCCGAGCGTGATAAGATTATATTTTCATTATTTAAAAACAACTTTAATAAATTTATTTCTTTCTCTGAAAGGCTTACCTGCCCCATCTTACTTTCACATATTCGTGAAGAAAAGTCTAAATGATATTTTCCTATTTTATTCAGTTTGTATCGTTTTTTGTTTGGAAATTTATTTCTACGAATAAGTGCATTAACTCGTGCTATTAATTCATCCATATTGAAAGGTTTAACAAGGTAATCGTCTGCTCCTATATCAAGTGCAGCTAATTTACTTTTAAGGTCTTCTTTAACAGATACCATTAGAACCGGTGTAAAAATGTGTGACTTTCTTAAACTTTTTAATAGTTCAATACCTGATATTCCGGGTAAAATTATATCCATAATAATCAAATCATATTTTTGCATAGATGAAAGAGGCGTAGCCTCCTCACAGCTTGAAAAGACATACGTATCATAATTACTCTTGTTCAAATTAATTTGTATCATGCTTCGAATTAATTCATCATCTTCAATAATGGCAATTAAATTTTTCATTTATCGTTTTTTTTTAACCTCATTAAACTTAGATGAAATTCAGAGCCTTTATTCTCTTTTACACTTTTATATGATAAATTGCCTTTCATTTTTTTTGCCATATTTCTTGAAATATTTAATCCTATTCCCGAACCTTTATTTTTATTGTTATTTGTCTGTTTATTTCTCTTATACGCTTCAAACAAAAATTTGGAAGTCTGTTTATTTATTCCCGGTCCGTTGTCTCTGACAATAATAATTATATTATCAATTGATATTTTTATAGTAATGTTTAATATCAAATTCGAATTGCTGTATTTAATGGCATTATCAATTAAATTATCAAGAATTACTTTCAAATAATACGTATTTGCATAGACTTTAACATCTTTTTCTTTTAAATATTTAATATTTAATTTTACATTGGCTTCTAAGTAAGAATAGTTTTCAAAGTATCTTTTTATATAGTCATTGATATCAATAATCTCGCATTTTGACATATTTTCGCCACTCTTTAAAAAAGAACCTGCAAGTATGTTTTCTGATAATTTTTCCTGCCTGTTTATTTGTATTAATGCTAAATCTATGTAATTAATGAGGCTTTTATTATCAATTGCTCCGTTTTTAATGCTCTGTAAGAGTGCTTTTATGCCCGTTATGGGTGTTTTAATTTCGTGAGTAATTCTTTCAAAAAAATCTTTTATCTCTTTACTTGTCCGTTTTTCGTTTCTTACGGAAATATACAAAAATAATATACTTATTAAAATAACAAATAAAAGAACCTTTGATTCACCGCTAACCATAAATTTTTTACTCTTATAGTCTTTTTCAATATTAAGTAATTCTCCTTGTTTAAAAACCAATTTATAGTCCTTCCATTTGCTATTAATGGAAATTTGAAATTTATTTGTGCAATTATGCACCTTTTTAATTTCAAATCTTTTATCTATTGAAAACTCACCTAATGGCGGAGCCTTCTTTGATAAATAGCATATTTTTAAGGCATAGTAATTTAAGGTTTGTCTGATATTTTTATACTTTTCAAATCTCAGTTTTTCGATTGAAGCGTTAATAAATACAGTCCACCATATTGATAATAAAAGCAATAAAATGATTGCTATGGAAAATACAAAATGATATCCGTATTTATCAAGTCTTAATCTAAAATCGTTTTTTAAGCTTACAAATTTCATAATATGACATTTTAACCTTTATTTAAAAATTATTCCAATTATAGGCTTGTCCTGGAATTTTAGTCCATAATTAAATATTGCTATTTTCACTCAATAAATATATAATATTCTATGGTTGTTGATAAAAATACAATAAGCAGTGTCAAAGATATGCTTGAAATGTTTAGAGAACAATTATTAATTGAAA
>CAYOTE010000203.1:0-4584 GCA_964406785.1 uncultured Clostridia bacterium | reverse complement strand
TAATTTAAAAGCAAGATATAAACAAGTTATATATCAAATTAAATCAGTCTAAACTGACACCAAGTGAGCTATACTCAAAAGTTATGTTTTGTTGTTGTTTGAAAATTATTTGAGAAAGTTTCAAGATTCCGAATCCCCTTAAACTTATATATACTATTTGTCTTGTCAAAAAACCCAATTGTATAAATGTTTTGATATTATTTAAGATTTATTATTTTTTTTGCTGCATTAATACCTGAAATATATGCTCCGTGAGCAGTAGCAAGGTATGCGGAAGATGTTGCGTCTCCTGCAAAAAATATTTTATTATCAATCGACTCTTCTATTCTGTCGCAATAAGATAATTTCGAGCCCGGTGGAATATGCGGATAAGCACCTAAAGCAAAAGGATCGGTATGCCATCCTGTTTTATAAATTTTTTTAGGAACCGGAACGGACGAACCGAACATTTTTTTTAATTCACTCGTTACTAAATTTATTGTTGTCCGTTCATCAAGCTTTTCAATCATTCTTGCTTGTTTACCGCTCAAAAATGCTGTTAAAACATTTTTATTATATATATTTGAAAAACTTTCAAAAACCATCATATTTGAAGAATCTTCCTTAAAATACTCCAAAAAATATGCGTCTTCAGGCCAAAAAGATTTATCAAAATAAAGAAAAACTTTATTCATTGTACCCAAAGATATCTTATTTATCGCATCTGTTTTTCTTAAAGGGAGTTCAGGAAAAAACTTAACAATCCTATTTTTTAACATTCCCAAGGGTAAAGTAACTATAGCCATGTCAGCTATAATTGATTTATCATTAGCCAGGGGCAAGGCATCCTCATCCCAATGGCAGGCATGACAAGATCTCTTAGGAGCTATTTTAGAAGAATCGGTAAAAAAAATCTCAACAACATCTGAATCATAATTAATATTTGTTACAAAACTGTTTAATCTTGTATCTACGTTGTTTGAAAGATTCTCTATAATTTGAGTCATACCATTGGGGAAAAGTACATTATTACCAGAAAAAGAATCGTTACTTAATAAAACTCTTGAAGATAAATCTTTACCGTCTTCCGCATAGGGGATTTCAACTTCTGTTCTTATGGCTCCGTAGTATAATCGTTTACTCCTATCATTTAAATTTAATTCGGATTCTACCATATCGGATAATTCTGCCAATGATTTATCAGGATAATAGGACGATTTATCATACAAATAATTTAAGTTTTTTTTTATTTCATTCCAAGCTTTAACATTTATGGGTTTTCCGTCCACATCATATAAGTATGAAGGCTCATCATATGAAACTATTGTTTGTATATTTTCTTTTTGTGAAAAAAGATACAGTGGATTATTTTTGGTTCCATGTATCCAAGAAGCACCGGCATCCATTTTAAATCCGTTAAAATTTATTGTTTGTATCCTACCGCCTATTCTATTTCTTGCTTCAAGTATAATGACTTCAAAGCCGGCATTAATAAGTTCGGAGGCTGCTGTCAATCCCGAAATACCGGCACCGATTATAACAATTTTTTTATTATTATTTTTATCGTTTTGTAAAAAGCTACACTTATTAAGCATCAGCCCTCCGAGAGAAAGCATCAGAGAATGAGATAAAAAATCTCTCCTTGAATATTTTTTTTTTATCACAGGCCTTTCAATAATACTATTATCATCATCATTATCATCAATTTTTTTATTTAATTTTTTTGACAAGTCCATTATTTAGTCCCTCCTATTCTATTTTATAAAAAACAAAATACATTTTAACAACTATAAAATATTAGCATAATATTAATAAAAAAACTATTGATTTTTGAAGTCCTACATGGTAGGATATGTATTAAGTAAATTAAATAGGAGGAAACAAATGAGTATGTTTTGTTATCAATGTCAAGAAGCGGCAAAAGGAACCGGCTGTACCGGTAGTGTTGGCGTTTGTGGAATTAAAGATGAGGCAATAAATTTACAGGATTTATCCGTGTATTTATTAAAAGGGCTTTCTTTAATCAGTAATAAATTAAGAGGAAAAGGTAAAAATAATATTGAGGTGGACAGGTTTATAACCGATACCCTATTTGCAACCATAACAAATGCAAATTTTACTACGGAATATTTTATTGATACCATACAAAAAAGTCTGGAATTAAGAGAAAATTTGAAAAAAGAACTCAAAAATTCAGGTGGAAATACTGACAATATTTCGCATGATTCCACACAGTGGTCGAGTAATTCTTTTGAAGACTTTCAAAAAAAAGCAGCGAATGTGGGAAGTGAAATAGACGCCCCCGATGAGGATACAAGATCTTTGAGAGCATTAGTTCTATATGGTTTAAAAGGCGTAGCAGCCTATATGCATCATGCCTATAATTTGGGATATGAAGACCAAAAATTATATGCTTTCATGCAAAAAGCTTTAGCATCGCTTACAGATGATTCCATATCAATGGAAGATAATATCGCAATGGTCTTAGAAACAGGAGAAATTGCAGTTGCAGCCATGGCACTTTTAGATAAGGCAAATACCGAGTCATACGGGAACCCTGAAATTACCGAAGTCAATATAGGTGTAGGCAAAAATCCGGGAATTTTAATATCGGGACACGACCTTAAAGATATGGAAGAACTTTTAAAACAAACTGATGGTACGGGAATTGACGTTTACACTCACAGTGAAATGTTACCTGCAAATTACTATCCAGAATTTAAAAAGTATAAACATTTTGTAGGAAATTACGGTAACGCATGGTGGCAACAGGATAAAGAGTTTAATTCTTTTAACGGTCCCATACTTATGACTACAAATTGTATAACACCTGTCAAAAAGTCTTATGCACATAGAATATTTACAACAGGAGTTGTAGGATATCCCGAAGTTAAACATATTTCATCTGATACAAAAGACGGTAAAAAAGACTTCTCTGAAATAATTAAACTTGCAAAAGAATGCAAACCACCGACAGAAATCGAGAAAGGGAAAATAATAGGTGGATTCGCACACGATCAAGTTATGAAACTGGCTGATAAGGTTGTTGATGCAGTCAAAAGCGGTGCAATCAAAAGATTTATAGTAATGGCAGGTTGCGACGGCAGACATAAAACAAGAAATTATTTTACGGACCTTGCTAATAATTTACCTGACAATGCAGTTATTCTCACTGCCGGATGTGCAAAATACAGATATAATAAATTGGAACTCGGAGATATAGGTGGCATTCCACGAGTACTTGATGCCGGTCAATGTAACGATTCATATTCATTAGCCTTAATTGCACTAAAGTTAAAAGAAGTTTTTGAATTAAACGATATAAACGACTTGCCAATATCCTTTGATATAGCTTGGTATGAGCAAAAAGCCGTAGCCGTATTATTGGCATTACTGCATCTTGGAGTAAAGGGAATAAGACTCGGACCAACCCTACCCGCATTTCTTTCACCGAACGTAGCTAAAATTCTCGTTGATACATTTGGAATTAAACCTATTGGGGAGCCTCTTGAAGATATAGAAGCCATGATGTTAGGAAAATAAAAAAGTATAATTTTTAAAAGTAACAAAATTTATAAAAAGCCATCTTTAGAGGTGGCTTTTTTGTTTTAAAAAATAAATTCATAAAGGTGATGTTTTTACGTTACAATTTATATCCTGTACTTAAGGTGAAATTTATCTTAGGGCTTATGCTTAAATCAAATCTAAATACAAAACCCATTATACGCATATACAATTTACAACATACCTTTAATAAAATTATCGTTTCACATATTATCTCTTATTTTTAGTTGACAAAAATTGTTTTTGGTACTATATATTCACTATGGATGAACAAATAAAGGTGAGATTATACGGTTTGATGGAAGACCCTGTGTCTAAGGCTCTCGTTATGGTGTTAAAACCGGAGGTTGAGGATAGATTATTTCCTATCTGGATAGGTCTTCATGAGGCAAATGCTATCAGTATGGAATTAGAAAAAATTAGCTCGCCGAGACCTATGACTCATGATTTAATAAGCGAAATAATATATTGTTTTGACGGTAGTGTGGATAAGGTTGTAATTTCTGATATGAAAGAAACAACTTTTTTTGCTAAACTTTATCTTAAAAAGGATGATGAAATTAAAATTGTTGATTGTCGTCCGTCTGATGCAATAGCGTTGGCATTAAAATATAATTCCAATATTTATATAGATAGAACCGTTTACCAAACATATACGCTATCCGATCAAAATACAGGTTTTTTAAATAATGAATTTGTATATGAAAACTGGTCATTTAATGTTAATAAGGAAATTTTAGATATTTTATAATCCTGAAATTTCAAATAGTGAGATTCATAAACGGTATAAGTTCTATAGTATTTTTATACAGTCTTTATGAAAAAATTAAATTGATTTATATTTGATATACAGGCAGATTTTTTTTTATTTAATAAAATTAAACAATAGGTTGATTTTTCATTAAAAAAAAGTTAAAATGTTTCCTCATGCAAGAAAATTTTGTAATTTATAATGAAGAGTATGTGTTGGTGAAAGAGATATTAAAGGATCTTACCGGAGCAACAAAATCGGAAATAGCTTTTATAACTGATTCCGAAGGG
>CAYOTE010000202.1:0-4590 GCA_964406785.1 uncultured Clostridia bacterium | reverse complement strand
AGACCGGCTATTGATGTTGGTGTATCTGTTTCAAGAGTTGGTGGAAGTGCACAGATAAAGGCAATGAAACAGGTCGCAGGTTCTTTAAAACTTGAACTTGCTCAGTATAGGGAGTTAGCTGCCTTTACTCAATTTGGCTCGGATTTGGATAAGGCTACCATTGCTCAGTTGGAGAGAGGTAAGAGATTATCCGAATTATTAAAGCAGGATGAGGGACAGCCAATTAAGGTTGAGGAACAGATAATCGTTATATTTGCCGGTACGAACGGATTTCTTGATTCGGTTGCACTTGATTCCGTCCATGAGTATGAAACCGAATTGATTAAATTTATATTAACTAATTATCCTGATATCCTAAGAGAAATAAAGGATAAGAAGAAATTAAGTGATGAACTTATTGCAAGTATGAAGAGTGCTCTTACGGAATTCGGTAAAGAGTTTACAGAAAATACAGAGAGTAGCAAAGAGTAATATATAGGAAAATGGCTGAAAATTTAATTGATTTAAGAAGAAGGATAACTTCTGTTAAGAATACACAAAAAATAACAAGAGCTATGAAGACCGTGTCGGCAGTTAAGTTGAGAAAGAGTCTTATGGAGCTTAAGAAGTCAGGACCTATGATGGATAAGATTGAATATCTATTGGGGAAGGTTGGTGTTATTGACGGGAAGGTTTTAAGCCCTTTTCTTGAAAATAGAGAGGAAGGAAAAACTATTGTAGTTAGTTTGTCTGCCGATAAGGGGCTGTGTGGAGCCTTTAATTCAAACGTTATTTCAAAGGCTGAAAAATATATTAAAAAATTAGAAGAAGACGGCGAACAAGTTTCTCTTATAACTGCCGGAAAGAAGAGTTTTAAGTATTATAATAAAAAAAATAGGGAAATAATGAAGGATTATTCCGATTTTATGTCGGATATCACTTATAAAAGTTCTTTGGACTTTTCAAAATTCCTTCAAGATGTATTTTTGAAAGATAAGATAAAAAAAATAGATATAGTTTATTATGATTTTATTTCAACATCAAGACAGGAGGTAATCATAAAACAATTATTTCCTATTAAGACTAATTGGGATAATGAAGAGGATGATGTTGAAGTAGAGTATATTTTTGAACCTGCACCCGAGGAAATATTTGCTGCCCTATTGCCTAAGTATATAAATTCCGTTATTTACAGAATACTTATGGGTAATATTGCATCGGAACATTCTTCGAGGATGATTGCCATGGATCTTGCAACAAGAAATGCAAGTGATATGATAAAGAGCCTGACCTTGACAATGAATAAGATAAGGCAGGCAGCAATAACAAAAGAGTTACTTGAAATTATAACTGCAACTGAAGCGTTGTCTAAATAGGAGGAGTGATGGCTGAAAAAAAAAGAAATGAGGGAAAGGTCATTGAAGTTGTCGGACCTGTTGTTGATATTGAATTTAAAAAGGGAGAGTTACCTGCAATTTATAATGCAATTGAAATCGTTTCAGACGGCTTTGAAGTAAGAAATCCTATAAAGATTATTACGGAGGTGCAGTTTCATCTTGGAGAGAACAGGGTAAGAACTGTTTCAATGCATCCCACAGACGGTTTGGTAAGAGGAATGACAGCCTATGATCAGGGAGAAGCGATATCTGTTCCTGTCGGCAAGGAAGTACTTGGGAGGGTTCTAAATGTCATAGGCGAGCCTGTTGATAAAAAGGGGCCGGTAAATACGAAGAAACGATATCCCATACACAGACCTGCACCGACTCTTGTAGAACAGGATACAACGCTTGAAATGTTTGAAACTGGTATAAAGGTCATTGACCTATTAGAGCCTTATTTGAAGGGTGGAAAAATCGGGCTATTTGGTGGTGCCGGTGTTGGTAAGACTGTTCTCATAATGGAGTTAATAAATAATGTTGCAAAAAAACACGGTGGATTTTCTGTTTTTTCCGGTGTTGGAGAGAGGACAAGAGAGGGGAATGATTTACTTCTTGAAATGACGGAATCCGGTGTTCTTGATAAGACCGCTTTAATTTACGGACAGATGACAGAGCCTCCGGGTGCAAGGTTGAGAGTTGCACTTACGGGATTGACTGTTGCTGAATATTTCAGGGATGAAGAGGGACTTGATACCTTGCTTTTTATTGATAATATATTTAGATTTACACAGGCTGGCTCGGAAGTTTCGGCAACTCTCGGAAGAATGCCGTCTGCTGTTGGTTATCAGCCTAATCTTGCTACGGAAATGGGTGAAATGCAGGAGAGAATTACCTCTACCAATAAGGGCTCAATTACTTCGGTTCAGGCAATTTATGTTCCTGCCGATGATTATACCGATCCTGCACCTGCAACAACGTTTACACATCTTGATGCTACAACAAATTTATCTCGTTCATTGACTGAAATTGGTATATATCCGGCTGTTGATCCTCTGGCATCATATTCCAGACTTCTTGATCCAAAGGTTATCGGAAAAGAACATTACACTGTTGCAAGAAAGGTTAAAGAAATTTTGCAGAGATATAAAGACTTACAGGATATTATTGCCATTCTTGGTATGGAAGAGTTGTCTGATGAAGACAAGGTTGTAGTTAATAGAGCCAGAAAAATTCAAAAATTCTTATCACAACCGTTTTTTGTTGCTGCCGAGTTTACGGGAATGGAAGGAAAGTACGTTGAAATTAAAGATACGATAAGAGGCTTTGAGGAAATTGTAGATGGGAAACATGACGATCTTCCCGAACAGGCATTTTATATGTGTGGAAGTATAGAGGATGTAATAGAAAAAGCAAAGAAGATGAGGGAGTAATGTCAGAGAGCATACATCTTAAAATTATATCGGCAGGAGTTGAGTTTACTGCTGTTGAAATAAAAGAACTATATATACCTGCCTATTACGGACAAGCAGGTATTTTAGAAAATCATTTACCTTTTATAACGATGCTTGGTTTTGGCGAGGTTTCTTATAAGGACATAAACGATAGAAAACATTATTTGTTTGTAGATGGTGGTTTTCTTGAAAATCGTAATAATAAGATCTTTCTTCTTGCAGATGAGCTTGAATTAGGTGAAGATTTAGATAGACACAGTATTAATGAAAGACTCTCTGAGGTTGAACTGACAATAAAATCTGCCTTAAAAGGTGATATAAGTCCTGATGAATTAGAAAAAAAAATCAAGGAGCAGAAGGCTTTAAGGAGTAAACTTGATATTATTGATAAGTTAGATAAGGGAAATTAACTCAAAAGCTTGATATTTTATGAAAAAAAATATTTTTACTTTGTTTTTTCCGTTGTTTTTTTCGATAATACCTTCAATTTTATATATTTCACTTAATGTAATAGAATTAAATCAAAAGATTTTAAAGTTTGCTTTATTAATTTTATTTGTAAATCTTGCTTGGATATCGTTTATTCATCTTTACAAAAAAGGGCATAATTTGACTCTGTCTATTTATCTTATAACTTCTATCAGTGTTTCTACATATCTTGTCTTTGTAAGTTGCAATAAAAATACTCAACTTTATATAATTTATGTGCTTTTGATAACCGGAATAATCGGGTTGAGCTTTTTTATTAAGAGAAAAGAAAGAAAAGAGAAATTAAAAAAATGATAGATTATTTTTCAAACAAATCAGATATGCACCTGCATACCATTGCCTCTGACGGTAAATTAAATGGTTCTCAAATTATTGAGCTGGCACATAAATTCGGCTTGAAAAATATATCCGTAACAGACCATGATTCAATTAAGGTATATAAGAGTAATGATATAAATTATCATAAAACGGCTCGTGAGCATGGAGTAAATCTTATAACCGGAATTGAGATGGATAGTGATTATAATGGCGTTGAGGTGCATATATTAGGTTATGACTTTGATGTGAAAAATCTCCAACTTAATCAGTATTTGTCAGAAGTGTCATATCAAAGAAAAAGAAGAATAATCGAACAAATATATGAAATTAACAATAAAATTGGTAGAGAAATAGTTAAACAGGAAGATATAATTAATGAGTTTTGTGATACGTATATGAAGCCTCATCTCATTCTTGAATTAAAAAAAACGCAGTACTTTGATGGTAAGACCTATAAAGAAATTAAGCTGTGGCTTGCTGAGAATATAAGTGTAAAAACAGAGGTAATAAAGCCGGAGTCAAACAGAATTGTAAGAATGTTAAAAGATGCAGGTGCGAAGGTTTTTCTTGCTCATCCGGGATATTATATTTTTTATAAATCTCTTGAACTTGAAGCGTTAATTACCGAATTACAAATTGATGGGCTTGACGGTATAGAGCTTATTTATCCCTATGCAGGCGAAGGCTCCGAAATAAACATTGAAACTGAAAAAGAACTTATAAAGAACTTAAAACTTCTTGCAAAAAAATTCTCATTATCAATTAGCAGAGGCAGCGACACGCACGATCAAGCAAGGTTTAAAAGTTTTAACAATAATTAAATTCCTATAAATCATTACCTGTTTTATTATGACTTATACTTGAAATTTTCATCGAAATTGTAGCGAAATATCCAAGAATCCTATTATAACAAGTTAAGCGATTGAAACGAATGAAACAAGTTGTACTGTTTTGAAATAAAGACGAGTGAACTT
>CAYOTE010000201.1:0-4640 GCA_964406785.1 uncultured Clostridia bacterium | reverse complement strand
TAAATAAAGCTTTCATAAGCAATAACCGGTATGAAAAGTGAAGATTGCAACTTTGTAGAGATATTGTACATAACGTTTTTTCAGCATTATATGTAAAATACCAAAAGACAATCACTGATTACACGTATTAAAAAACACAGGTAGAACCTAAAATTTTAATCAAAATCTACTGCAATACCCAATAAACCCATTCTAACTGCGTTAAACTCAATCACAGGACAAGACAAATGTCGCTTCCTGCGATATCTATTACACTAACGCAAAAAATTGTGCTCAATTTTTTCGTTATTCGTTTGTTCATCACAAACTCACCTTCGGCTCTCACTTTTTAGTCGGTCATGAAGATTTTGCCAAGAGATATGCGGAGGTATTGTATTAATAAGGAGTATTAACAACTCCAAAGGGCACGGGGGTTGAAACAAAAGACCTGACTAAAGGGATTCAAGAACATTACAAACCATGAGCTTGACATTTTTATTAAAAAACACTATATTGTGTGGGTAGAAAATTGGCTTGATTGGGGTGAAATATGCGTTGGATGGTATATGCAAAGGTGTAAGTTAGTTGAAATTAATTCAGATGTTGCGAGTCTATGTCACCGGACCTGATAGGGAAACTTTTTGCTTTGCTTTGTGCCGTATTATGGGCAATAGCGGTTATTTTATTTAAAAAATCAGGCGAAAAACTTTCACCGATTGCTTTAAATCTATACAAAACTTCGGTTGCTCTTATAATGATATTACCCTTGGTTATAATTGAGAATTTATTTTCTCACTCTATTAATGAACTAAGCTTGTACGACTATATACCCTTAATTGCGAGCGGTATTATTGGTATTGCTATTGCCGATTCGTTATTTTTTAAAAGTTTAAATATACTTGGTGCCGGTCTTACGGCTATTATTGACTGTGTATATAGCCCTATGACAATATTATTGGCATTTGTGTTTTTATCTGAAAAAATAAGTCTTGCCGTAGTCGTCGGAAGTATTCTTGTTGCATTTGCCGTCTTAATAGGGGCTTATCAAAAGAACACAAAAAGCTTGAAAATAACTAATACAATAATTGGAATATTCTACGGTATATCAGGGATATTCTTAATGGTTATAAGCGTTATTTTAATGAAGCCGGTATTACAAAAAGCCTCTGTTTTTTTTGTTACGGAAATACGATTATTATCAGGCTTGATAGTAATACTCATACTCATATTCTTTAGAAAAGATAGAAAAAAACTTTTCCGTTCGTCCATAAGCAAGTCAAATTTCAAATATGCTTTACCTGCGACAATTCTTGGAAATGTGCTTGCAATGACATTATGGATTGCCGCATTTAAACTAACAAATATTAATATTGCAGCGATACTAAACCAAACAAATACAATATTTATAATAATTCTGGCTTCTGTTTTCTTAAACGAGAAATTCACATTAAGAAAGCTAATAGCCACAATTCTTGCCTTTTCAGGTTCTATTATTGTTATTTTGTATTAGTATAAGACTTTACAGTCAATAAATGCCTCAAAACGTAGAAATTGCCCTAAACTGTGCACAATTCACAATCTCTATAACTTGTGTAATCTTGCAATACGGTATGAGGGGATTATTTATAAATTATTATTTTTATTTATGCTGAGTTTTTTCCAAAGCGGGCGTAGCATGAGAAAGGTTAGAATTGCCGATAATATGTCGGCGATTGGGAAGGCACCCCATATGCCTGATAAATGGTAATAATGGGGCAATATCAAAACAAGTGGAATTAAAAATAAAACCTGTCTTGATAATGAGAGGACGAAAGCCGGAAGTATTTTCCCCAATGCCTGAAATATTGAAGAACCTATTATTTGAAAACCTACAATTGGTATTGCAAGAATAATAATTCGCAAGGCATCTGTGCCTATTTTAATAACTTGAATATCATTTGTAAAGGCTGACATAAATAGTCTTGCAAATGTGAATAAAACTATAAACCCGATACATCCTGCAATCGTAGCCCAAATTGTTGCAATTTTAATTGCCTCTTTAGTCTTGCCATACTTCTTTGCTCCGAAATTAAATCCTGCTACAGGTTGTACCCCCTGTGCTATACCAATCATTGGTGTTGTTGTCAGCATAACGAGACGGAATAAAATACCGAATGCCGCAATAGCTAAATCACCGCCGTAAACTGAAAGTGTTTTATTCATTACGGCTATTAATATGCTTCCTGCTGCCTGTCTTATAAATACGGCAATACCAATACCCAATATTTCTTTTTGTATATTTATATTCGGTCGTAAATATTTTAATTTAATGGTCAGGCTACTCTTTCTTGCCAAGATATAATAAAATAAAAAAGAAGATGTTACGATATGTGAGATAAAAGTTGCCCATGCAGCACCTTGAATACCCATCTTAAATCCAAAAATAAAAATTGCATCAAGAACAACATTTGTAAGACCTCCTATTATCATTGTGAACATTGCAATTTTTGCCTTTCCGTCAGCCCTTAGCATATTATTTAATGCCATTGAAATGCCAACCAGAGGGGCAGCGAGTATAACAATTCCCATATACGCCTTGGCATAGGGTATAATGGTTGCAGTACTGCCAAATAGCAAGAGTAATTTATCAATATATATTGTGCCTAAAATTGTAATAGGAGCGGATAGAAATAAAATTGTAATTATAACGTTTCCTAAGGTTATATTTGCCTTTTTAATGTTTTTATTCCCGAGACTTCTTGAGACTAATGAGGCTCCGCCTATTCCAAGCATTTGCCCGACAGACATAGTTATCATTTGAATAGGAAAAACAATCGCTATTCCTGCAATACCCAATGCCCCTACACCCTTGCCGACAAAAATTGTATCAACAATATTGTAAAGTGCCATAAAAACCATACCGATTATAGCTGGCAAAGACATCTTCAGTAATATTTTTGAAATATTATCTGTATCTAATACGTGTTTCATTTTTATATTTTTGATACCGCTTAGATAAAGTGGAGCCTATGTAAATTATTTGTTGTCATACGTTATTGTTATACCTTGTGGTTCTAAAAACAACAAAATGATTATTGAAAAACAGAAAGTCTTGGCAACGAGATGGAAGAAATATCGAAAAATGCCGAAAGTTGCAATTTTAATTCGTCAAATTTTTTTAATTGGAGTGCATATTCAAGCTTTAATTTATCAATTTTTTGTACTGTTTTATTGTATTCTTCTTTTAAGCTTATTGTACTCTTTTCCATAATACCTTCCATTTCAAAAATTAACATTTTTTTCTTTTTTTCTGCTGTAATAAGATATTCTTCTATTAATGAGGAAACTCTTTCCAAAGTTTTTTCAAACTCATTTTTTATAGGTATTATTGCTCTACTAACATATTTTTCGTAAGACTTTTGCAATTCTGTAATTAAAGTTTTTACAGGTACAATTTCTTTTACCCTGAATACATTGGAACCGGCAAAGGCATAGCCGTTATCCATCAATCCTAATCTTGCATTATTCAAAGCCTCCGATATACAGTAATTTGCCTTTCCTGCCTTGCAATGCTCAAGACATTTCCATGCACATTTGAACTTCTGCCTTACTCCCGAATGTGCTTTTTTAATAAAATCATTTGTCAATGCTCTACCCGGCATACCGACAGGACTGTTAATTATAGCTATATCTTCTTTTTTACTGTTAACATAAATTTCTTTAAATTCTTGGGCAACTTCACATTCATTAGTTGCTACAAAACGTGTCCCCATTTGAACGCCTTTTGCTCCAAGCTTAAAAAAATCATATATGTCATTACCCGTAAATATTCCTCCCGCAGCAATTACGGGGATTTTTATTGCATTTTCTTTTTCATAAGCTGAAATAGCCTCAACAACTTCCGGTATGATTTTTTCGAGTTGATAATTAGGCTCTGATATTTGTTCTACGGAGAAACCAAGATGCCCTCCGGCTTTCGGTCCCTCAACTACAACCGCATCAGGAAGTCTATTAAATTTTTTATCCCAAAATTTAAAAATTAAAGATGCGGCTCTCGCAGAGCTTACTATGGGGACAATTTTAATATTAGAAGTCTTTATTTTCTCTATCGGAATTCCTCTTATAGGAAGTCCGGCACCAAGAAAGACTAAATCAGCCTTCTCTTCAATTGATACATTTAACAAATCAAGAAAGTCGTTAGCAGCTACCATTATATTGATGCCTATTATTCCCTCTGTTAAAGAGCGAGCTTTTCTTATTTCATTTCTTAAAGCTCGTATATTTGCCTCTTTTCCATTTTTATAATAGTCTTTCTCTTCCATACCAATGGCATTTGCAGCAATTACTCCGATACCGCCTTCGTTGGCAACGGCTGATGCGAGTCCTGACAATGAAATCCTGACACCCATACCACCCTGAATAATGGGCGTATCAATAACCAAATCACCTATTGACAATTTTGGCATAGTAAATTTTTTAGGAAAATACTTAGAGAGATTAATCTTAGGTAAATCTATCTTAGGTATTTTAAAATTAAAGTTTAGCTTAATATCCATAATATCTCCTTATAGGAAAACGTAAACATATATAATACTATTCTTTTTGGCTTTAAGCAAATATTTTTATCGTAACTATTCAGTTTTTAAAAGTGTTTAAGAAATATAATCCAATAAAGTTAGAAC
>CAYOTE010000200.1:0-4687 GCA_964406785.1 uncultured Clostridia bacterium | reverse complement strand
AATAAAGGTATCTGTGGCTTCTTCAGCAAGCATTGCGTAGAGTGCGTAAGCCTTTTCTTCTCTTTTCATTGCAAGAATCAAAATATCCTGATAGGATAATTTCCCTTCTGAGGGTACATCAACAAGATAATCCGAAATATGAAGATTGTCAACTGTAGGAACTTTTAAATCAGAATTTTCAATAACGTTTTTTTTTAAATTTTCCAATGTATTAATATGTCCCTGTTCCATTGCTTCCAGTTCAACATAGAAGTTTTTATTGGATTGAAAATCGGAATTTACTTGCAAACTTTTATAAAAGTCAACAGCTTCTTGCTCTCTTTCGATTGCAAAATCTATTATCATATTAAATTCATTTCGCATTTATTTTTTCTCCTTTATTTTTTTCATATTGGAAAGTTTAACAAAGTGTTTTCTTTCCTCTTCAATTATATTGTCAATAATATCTCTTTTTTCTTGTGAAACTAAATGTTTCATTTCCGAGAAATACAATACTGCATGTAGTTCCGAATCAATTGCAAAATTTAAGGCTGATATTATATCCGTAACCTTAGAGCTGTATTCCTCGAAATCCTTTGTATTAAACATAACCTCATCAGCATAAGTACTAATAAATTCATAATACTCCGTAGCATACTCTGACGGTGGATCATAAGTTTTAAACTCTTTAAGTAATTCATTATAAAATTTTTTATGCCCTATTTCTTCATTGGCAAGAAAAGTAAATAATTCTTTAACTTCAATGTCATCAAACTTTTCTGCCATTTTTCTGTAAAAATTTTCTCCGTTTTCCTCTATTCTTACCGCTAATTGAAAAATCTCGCTTGGATCAAATATTGTGCCCATTTATACCTCCGTAATAATTATATTTATTTTTACCTATTATATCAAAAAAAAGCTATAATAAACAAGTAAATAATAATTATTATTGTTAAATATAGATTAAAAAAAATATTTTGTCAACACCTTACATCATAATGGTTTAGCGTTCAAAATGATAAAAAAAGCAACGTTTTTACTTCTTAATATCAATAAAATTATATATTTTTATTTAATTACGCCAAAGCTGATGCTAATACTATTGAATAATATTTAGAATCATCATCGTCTGCTCTTGATACGAGAACAGTCGGGAAAGGCGTACCTGTAACAACTCCGGCAAGTTTTCCCTTCCCCAGTATAGTTGTTGTTTTATAAAATACATTTCCGGTCTCAATATTTGGAAAAATTAAAACATCTGCATATCCGTCAATTGGAGTTTTTAGACCTTTAATATCGCAAGCTCTCTTTGACAGAGCTACATCAAGAGCAAGAGGACCTTCTATAACGGCGTCTTTTATTTGTTTTCTATCAGACATTTTTGAAATAATAGCAGCATCAACGGTTGATGGCATCTTTTCGGAAACTTTTTCGTTAGCAGTAACAATTGCAATTTTTGGATTTATAATACCAAGCTTCTCGGCTATTTTAATATTATAATTAATCATTTGAATTTTTTGATTCAAATCGGGATATGGTATCATAGCAACATCGGAAACTATTAATAATTTATCATAGGTCTCAATCTCAATAACAGCGGTATGTGAAAGTACCTGACCTTTTTTTATAAGATTGTAATCCTTATTTAAGATTGCCTTTAAAAAATATGGTGTAGAGATCAGTCCCTTCATAAGAATTTGTGCTTTATTCTCAATAATAAGTTCCACTGCTTTTAAACCGCTCTTTTTTTCATCCGGTTCGTCGATTATTTCAAATTTTGAAGGAGATATCTCAAGCTTTGTGCAAATATTCTCTATTTTTTTCTTGTCTCCTATTAATATACCTTCAACTACTTTTTCATCAACAGCTCTATTTACAGCAAGAATCGTGTCTTCATCCTGTGCATATGCAACAGACATTTTAGGCGTTGTTTTTTCCTTAACTAATTTTTCTAATTCAGATAAATTTTTTATTACGTTCATAACTTTCCTCCATCTATTTTATTATATTTCCAAATTTTTACTTCTTCTTCTTTTCGTAAGACCCTTAATACACCTTGCGAAAGTGCGAAGTTTTCATCTTCGCCGGGAAATACTATTACGGGTGCCAAGAACTCGACTCTTTCCCGTATCAGTTTTACAAAATCTTCGTTATAAGCAATTCCCCCGCTTAAAACTATAGCATCAAGTTCTCCCATTACAACAGGAGCTAAAGCACCGATTTCTTTTGCAATATTATAAGCCATTGCCTTATAAACAAGCTCTGCCTTTTTATGACCGGTATCAATCAGTTTTTCTACATCTCTTATGTCGTTAATTCCGAGATGTGCTACCAATCCGCCTTTCCCCGTTATTAATTTTTGCATATCTGTAAAGGAATACTCGCCTGAGGTAGCAAGTTCTACCAGACTCCATGCAGGAATTCTTCCAGCTCTTTCCGGCGAGAACGGTCCATCGCCATTTAAACCGTTATTGACATCAACAACAACACCCTTTTTATGCATACCTATTGAAATACCGGCTCCGAGATGTGCTACAATAAAATTGCAATATTGATATTCTTTATTTAATGTTTTTGCGGCTACTCTTCCCATTGCTTTTTGATTTAATGCATGGAAAATACTTTGACGTTTAATTTGAGGTATTCCCGTTATTTTTGCAATTTCTTCCATTTCGTCAACGACAACCGGATCAACAATAAAAGCATTAACACCAATAGATTTTGCAATTATATCCGCAATTATAGCACCCAAATTGGAAGCATGTTCAATATAGGTGTTATTTAAAAAATCAATCATTTCAGAATTAACAATATAAGTTCCAGAGTGAATAGGCGTTAAGATACCTCCTCTACCAACAACGGCACTTAAAAGGGTGGGATCAAATGAATTTTCTTTTAAAAAATTCATAACAACATTTGTTCTAAATTCTTTTTGATCAATAATTCTGTCAAATTTAGAAGTTTCTTTTACATTATGTGATATTTTAGAATCGAATATGATTTTTTCATTTTGAAAAACTCCAACCTTAGTCGAAGTTGAGCCAGGATTAATTGCCAATATATAATAAGTTCCCATGCAACTATCATACCCTAAATGTCGTATTTTTTCAATAGGAACCCCACGTTAACCCCTTTTTTTTGATAGATTTTAGATTTCCTGTCATTTGTCAAAAAGGATTGAAATTTTAGGTAAAATATTATCAATTATAATAAGTCTGCTTTTAATTACTAAAATAGCTTGATTTTTTTGTTAGAATATTGGATGATGAGGAATGGTTGAATATAGAGTTGTAATTATATCACCTGACAATTATGTGCATTCTGCCTGTTTTCGTGAGGTTGCAATACTGTTGGTTAGTTCTTTTAAAAGTAACGGTGTTTATTGTGATTTTACGACTAATGATTTTGCAAAGGACAGAATAAATATTGTATTGGGGTATCATTTATTAAACAAATATTATATTCAAACAGAAATAATAAGCAAAAATATAAAATATATTCCGTATCAATTAGAGCAGTTAAGTGCTGATGAATTTGATTTTTCGGAAGATATAAAATTTATATTGCAAAATGGAAAATCCGTCTGGGATTATTCAAAAGAAAACATTGCTTTACTTAAGAATAATGATATAGAGGCTATATATATGCCCATTGGTTATCGTAGGGAACTTGATAATATCAAAAGTATTGAAGATAACAAAAAGGACATTGATATATTATTTTATGGAAGTATCGGAAAAAGAAGACAAGACTTATTGGAGATACTATCTAAAAAATACAGGGTGAAAGTTTTATTTGGAATTTATGGCAGAAAGAGAGATGACTTTATTGCAAGATCAAAAATTGTATTAAATATTCATCATTATTCCTCACAAATGCTTGAGATGGTAAGAATTTCATATCTTTTAAGTAATAAAATTTTTGTTATTTCTGAAAAGTCCATTGATAATCCTTATGACGATATAGGCATTTTATTTGTAAATTATGATGGAATTATAGAGAAGTGTGAGTATTATTTAAAAAATGATAAATTAAGAGAAAGAAGTAGAAAAACAGCCTATGTGAAATTTAAAAAAAAATTCCCAATGGAATTATTTATAAAAAAAATAATTAAAGAATTAAACTAACGTTTCGAAACTATACCATATTTCAAAATCGCAAAACTGACCTGACATGAAAATCCTTTAACTTATAGTCCGAAAATAATGTTTTATTATATTTTGATCTTTCGTAATCAGAGTACAATCTTTTAACTTTGAATGTGAAACTATAATACGATCAAAAGGATCTCTTGTCCATTTCTCATTTATTGATATCATTGATATTTCTGAAAAACTACTATCATCAATTCTTAAATTTATATTCTTTTCTAAATAACCACAAATAGTTTCTGAATTATCCTTTATCCTCCCGATTTCATATAAATACTCAATTTCCAGTTTTACAATTGGAGAAATATATAAATCATTTTCTTCAATAAACTCCTTTGCATTATCAGACAATAAATTCAATCTCTTCTCAAATAGCCAGACTACAATATGTGTATCTAAAAAGCAACTCATAGATTGTCCTTTTCTTTCCATTCATTGTCAAAGCTTATGTTTATTAAACTTTCGGGGTCTCCTATAATAGTGCTATGTTCTTTTAACCTTTCAAGTTTATTTTTTTTTTTTTCAGGTACGATTTTCAATATTTCGCCATTTCTTTT
>CAYOTE010000199.1:0-4738 GCA_964406785.1 uncultured Clostridia bacterium | reverse complement strand
GCCTTTATAAGTTGAACATACGCATTGGCTATTTTTTCAGCCTCCAATCGTGTTTCTTCATTCTTGTCGTTCTTATCATTAATGTACTTGGCGAATACATCTTCAAGTTTCAACTTCTTATTAGTAAATATTTCCTCAATCTCAGCCTCTTTTAGTATAAAAGACATCTCTTTTCTGAACAATTCAGCATCCAATATACCTACAAAGCTAAGATAAATAGTGTAAAAGTAAACCCCCAATTCACTATCGGTTTGAAGCTCTGCCGTTATTGTGGGCGACTCAATCAGCGTTAACACTTTCTTTACAACTTTTTCTCTAAATAATTCCATATTTTCCTTGGTTATTCTAACATAAATTTTTTAATAAATCTAACTAAAATTTATTAAAGTAATATTTTTTTTTATATTTTTAATGTGTTCATTAATTTTTTTTGTTGCAATTATTTCACCTTTTAGCGTAGCAATCGCATCTTCTTTTGCACTCTCATAAAGGTGGAAGTCATCATTGATATTACCGTTAACAAAGTTAAGCACACCAGATTGCATAAGTCCTGCAACAAGCCCACCACCCCTCATTTTCAAATCTATTTCGGCAATTTTAAATCCATCATTTTCTCTCTCTATTGTTCTCAATCTTGTTTTACCTATTTCATTAATGTTTTTTGAAGGGATAAGATAGCAGTATGATTGTTTCTTGCCTCTGCCCACCCTTCCTCTCAGTTGATGGAGCCCTGAAAGCCCGTACCTGTCAGCATCTTCAATTACCATTATAGTCGCATCTTTTACATCAATTCCAACTTCAATTACCGTTGTCGAAATAATAATATTTATTGTACCATTCTTAAATTTCAATAAAATATCATCTCTTTTATTCTTTTCTACCTTCCTCGATATAACTCCTATTTTATAGGGTTTAAAACTCTCTCTAAAATATGACTTTTCACTTTCAATAGAGTGTAAATTCGGGAAGAAATCTGAATTTTCTATCAAGGGTAATATAATATAAACTTTTTCACCTTCTTTTACCTTTGTAAAGAGCCATTTATAAAATTGTTCTCTTTCTTTAGCGGGTATTATTTTAGTCTTTATGGGTTTTCTTTCGGAAGGCTTATCTTTTATAGCAAAAACTTTTAAGTCGTTATATACAGAGAGCAACATTGTTCTTGGAATTGGAGTTGCGGTCATTGCTAATAAATCAACCCCCTTACTCTTATAAAATAAAGTGGCTCTTTGTGTAACACCAAATTTATGCTGTTCGTCAATGATTATCATAGAAAGATTTTTAAATTTAATTTTTTCATTAATAAGCGAGTGTGTACCTATAATTATATCAATTTTCCCCGATTGCATATCATCAATTATTCTTTTTCTTTCCTTATTTGTTGTATTTCCTGTTAAAACTTCAATATTATAACCTGTAAAAAAAGCCTTACCAGATTGCATATGTTGAAAGGCTAAAACTTCAGTAGGTACAAGTATTGCACATTGATATCCGTTAGTAACTGAAATTAAAATCGACAAAAATGCAATTATTGTTTTCCCGCTTCCAACATCTCCATGTAATAATCCTGCCATACTGTAAGAACCGGAAAGTGATTTTTTTATTTCGGTAAAGACCTTATCTTGATCATTAGTTAGCGTAAATTGGAGTCTTTTTTTTATTTCATTATCTAAATAGCTTGAAAATTTGTATTCAAAAATTCTTTTTTGTTTTAATAATAATTGTCTCATAAATTGAAGTTCAAGCTGAAAGAAAAAAAATTCATTATATTTTAATAAATCTTTGGCTCTCTTTAACAGTTCATCATCTAATAAATCAGGGGTATGTATGATATGTAGCGATTTTTTTAAATTGAAAAAGGAGTTTTTTTTCATTAAAAATTCCGGTAATATTGCATCATTTTCATCAATAGCTTGCAATGCATTTAAAATTATTTTTTTTATAATTCCCCGTTTTATTTTTCCTATATTTTTGTATATGGGAAGGATCTTATCCTTATCGCCAATTAAAACAATGGGATTGATTATTGAATATTTATTACTCGAAGTCTCTATTTTGCCATAAAGAAAAAATATATCCCCCTTGCTTAGGGCATTTTTCATATAAGGCTTGTTAAAAAAAACAATCTCAATGGTGTTATCTAAAACTTCAACATTAATTCTTATAAGCGAGACCCTGCTCCTAAAATTTCTGTTCTGATGAATTGATAAAACTTTTGCTTTATAAACGCTATATATATCGGTTATTTTTTTTTCATAATTTGAGAAGTCAATATAAAACATCGGGAAAATTTGCAATATGTCAAGAGCAGTATTAATGTCTCGTTTTTGAAGTATTTCAAAATACTTTACTCCTACGCCCTTTATTTTGCTAACAGAAGTTTCAATGCTTATTTTTTTTATATCTCCCATTTAGATAAATATAATACTTTTTTCCAATTTTTGCAATTCCGCATTATAACAAGTAAAGAAATTGAATTAGACATAACCAGAACAGGTATATTGTAAATTGAAATATATTCCGGTTAAAATTTCAGAAAATATGTTGATATTTTTTGTTCAAAATGTTAAATATATTTTGTACGAATAAACGGAGGTTATAAATGGAAATAAGAAAAAACAGATACCATGAATTATTAAGAGATGAACTTATTGCAAAATTCAATACGGAGATAAGAACATTAAAAGAACCTGTTGATCTCGAAAATTGTAATTTAAGAGGAGTTGATTTAAGAAAATCAAGTCTAAAAAATGCTAATCTAAAGAATTCTTATTTTAAAATGGCAGACTTAAGAGGAGTTGATTTATCCAATGCCCAATTAAACGGAGCATCATTTAATAAAGCGAGAATTGGAGGAGTCCTTTTTCCTAAAAACGTAACATCAGCCGAAATAAGATTGTCAGTTGAATACGGTACGAGAATTAGAATTAAGGAATAATAGAGGTCTAAAATTTTTATAATTGAAGCTTATTGTTTTGCCCTTCTACCTGTTAACAATACGATATTCTCTTAAACTGTGTTTTATAAAAGCTCACTTTAAAATAAATTATCCGTATAAGCAACAAATTCGACCCTTGATAGCCTGTAACTATATGCCCTTGTAGATTCATTGGACTTTTTTCGTGCCGGTTTATCCGAGCCAACTCCAACCGCATTTAATCTATTCACATTTATATTACAATTATTGGTTAAATAATTCATTACAACAAGGCTTCTTGCAAGAGAAAGTTTTTTGTTTTCCTTCTCATCTCCCCCGGGCGGTGTGTTTCCCTTTATAAGAATTCTATACTCAGGGTAGTTAGCTTTCAATAGGATTGCAATTTTATCTAATTTTTCCTTACCGTCTTCGGTTAACTCATTATTCCATCTTTGAAATGTTATCGGCTCAACTCTGAATGTTCCAACCTCCTCAAGTTCCTTCCAACCTTTAACACTCAATTTAGAAAAGTTAACTTTCTTTCCCTTGCTTCCGACAAAGCCTCTGATATGGTTTTTTGATAAATCCTGCAAAATGCTCTTATTTGTGATTTTATAGGGATTACCATCTAAAGGGTCATGTTTAAATTTCCCCGAACGTAGCAAGACATCCGTGCAGGCAATAATGGTATTGATTATGCCCTCTTCTGATTTGCCACTGTCATTAATCTTAATATCAAACTCCAACTGACAATTTTCCCAAAGGCTAAACCACTCAATTTTTTTTAATATTCCTCTTATCTCGTCCTCTTTCTGTCCGGTTGATTTTCTTATATCGGAAACCATCATATTGCTATTATTAGAATATATCTTCATAGTACGGAAATACACATTGAGAAATTGCTTAACGCTGTCCCTGTGTTTTTTTAAAAAATCTCTACGAAAAACTATCACATCTATAATGTATCCCGAAAATTTATCCGAGCCCCATATATATTTCATGCCGGGGATTTTTAATGCCTTTGATAAGTCCGGTTCCCATAGCACAAATACATCGCCCTTGTTCTTTTTTGCAAGTTTTAAAACTTCGCTCGAACCATTTACCTCTTTTTTCCAAGAAGAGTCATTTCTTAATAAGTCCAAATCAAAATCCGTAATAGTCAAATCAAGAAGAAATGAACTTGGAGAATCTGCCGTATAGACAATTTGTAATGACGAATCATTTAATCCGTTAATCTTACCCTGTGGGAATTTATCGGCAAATCCTACTATACCGTCTGCTCCTCTTGACTCCGAAATTGCAGAAACGATAACTCCGGGATATTTGTATTTTTGTCCATGGTAGAGATAGGAATTAACAGGTAAAACGATACAGTCATACTCATTATCATAGAATTTTTTTAATCTTTCCTTATACACGCCCCCGTCATCGGTATAATCTACACGTAAGCCCTTCTTTGCCGATAATTTTCTCATTTCAGGAGAGGTTAAAAACCAGTATCCGAGATAATTATCTCCACATACTCGTATAGTTGCCAGATTTCCCGCAGCATCGGATGTGTCGGACTGTTCCTTATCAAAGAGATATGAAGATAAATACTTCCATCCAAAAATACCTAAAGCCCCTATTATAAGTATAATAATAAATCCGGCAGTTGACTTTTTCATTTTCTATTTACCATCCTCTTGCTCTTCGTTAAAATCGGAAACATCAAAGTCGTGTAACTCTGCCAATGTTTCCGACAGACTTTCGGATAAATCTTCAAAACTATCGGCAGCCTTATACAGCACGGAATATTTTCTCAGAGGATGATTTTTGTCC
>CAYOTE010000198.1:0-4776 GCA_964406785.1 uncultured Clostridia bacterium | reverse complement strand
ATAAAAGTATTTGATGCACATTCAAAGCAATTATTGTACTCTAAGGGCTTTAATAGTTATTTTGGAGAGTATCAGTTGGGCTCCAAGGGGTTAAGGGGAATTAAGAAAACCTTTCACGAGAGTGCATTAATACCTTATCCGAAAAAAGATATTCTCTTTACAATTGAAAAAAGAAATAGAAAAAATATTATAAAAAGAATTTTCTCAACTACTATTGATATAAATGATTTATGTATTGAAAAGAATATTTATGATTCCGATGTAAGAGTTTTTAAGATTCTTGATAACGGAACTCCCGATAAAAAGGTAGATATTGCAATTATTGCAGAGGGATATAAAAGAAGCGAGTTAGACAAGGTTAAAAAGGATTTTAATAAATTTGTAAATGTTTTTTTTAGTCAAGAACCTTATAAAAGTAGAAAAAAGGACTTTAATATTTATGGTGTTTTTAAACCTTCTGGCGATAGTGGTTGTGATGAACCGTCCCATGATGTTTTTAAAAATACCGTTTTGAATACGAGTTTTTACTCTATGGGGTCTGAGAGGTACTTATTGACCGAAGATAATAAGAGTTTAAGGAATATTGCAGGACACGTGGCATATGATACCTTATTTATAATGGTCAATCATAGTCGGTACGGTGGGGGCGGTATATACAATTTCTACTGTACATTTACTGCGGATAATACGTGGAACGGTTATCTGATACTGCATGAGTTTGGTCATTCGTTTACGGGACTTGCCGATGAATATTACTCTTCCGATACAGCCTATAATGAATTTTATCCAAGGGGTATTGAGCCGGTTGAGCCTAATATTACGGCTCTGTTAAATCCCGATAAGGTGAAATGGAAAAGTTTTTTAACAGACGGCATTGATGTTCCGTCAAAGTGGAATAAAAAAAAATATGATGATATGGATAGGGCATATCAAAAGATAAGACATTCCATGAATAAAAAAATAGCCGAAATGAAGAGAAATAAGGTAAATTTGAAATTAATTGAGGAACTTGAAACAAGGGCTAATAAACTTTCAATGGAGGCATCAAAGAAATCTGATAATTTTTTAAAAAACAGCAAATATGCGGGTAAGACAGGTGCATTCAAGGGAGCAGGATATTCTTCGGATGGCTTGTATCGTTCTATGATAGACTGTATAATGTTTACGAAGGGCATAAAACCTTATTGCAGTGTATGTCGTAAGGCAATTGAGGATAAGATAGATTATTATACTAAATAAAAAAGGAGAACAGATATATGAAATCTTTTAGAAAAGAACTGTGGTTTGAAACAAATAAAAGGCGTGAATTAGTTCACATAACTCCGATTATTAATGAATGTTTGCAGGAAAGTGGTATAAGGGAAGGTTTACTTCTCTGTAATGCAATGCATATTACGGCAAGTGTTTTTATAAATGATAATGAATCAGGCTTGCACGGTGATTATGAAAAGTGGCTTGAGAGGCTCGCACCGGAAAAACCATACTCCCAATATGCACATAATGGATATGAGGATAATGCGGATGCTCATTTAAAGAGAACAATCATGGGAAGAGAGGTTGTTGTTGCCGTTACAGACGGTAAACTTGATTTTGGACCTTGGGAGAGTATATTCTATGGTGAATTTGACGGAATGCGTCGCAAACGGGTTCTTGTTAAGATAATAGGCGAGTAGAGGAATAGTTATGAATGAAAAAATTAATTATTACGATTTAATAAAAAACAGGAGAAGTGTCAGGACTTATGATGCCAATAGGAAGGTTGAAGATGCTGTATTGAGTAGAATATTGCGTGCCGGTATTTTGGCTCCCACGGCTAAGAATCTCCAACCGGGTAGATTTATCCTTGTAACGGATGAGGCAAAATTAAAAGAAGTAGGGCAGTGTTACGGCAGGGATTGGCTTAAAGATGCACCGGCAGTATTGATTGTAGTTGGTAATAAAAAAAAGGCTTGGGTAAGAGAAGACGGCTTTAATTCTTTGCAGATTGATTTAACGATAATGCTGGATCATATGATACTTGCCGCTGAATATGAGGGAGTTGCAACCTGTTGGATTGCTAAATTTGATGATAAAATGTTAAAGAAAGTTCTTAATATAGATGAGGACGATTTTATTTGTTGTATTACACCTCTTGGTTATCCTCCCGTGGGTTATGAGAAAAAGCAGGTGGCTGAAAGAAAATCTTTTAAAGATATGGTAGAAGTTATCGGTAATAATATCTTGGGATAATTGAGTTTATGACAAATAAAAAAATATTAGTCTTGTTTTCAAGCGGAATTGACTCTACCTCTGTTTTATATTGGGCAAAGAATAATTATGACGAGGTCTTTGCAATGATATTTGACTATGACCAAAAACATAATATAGAGACGAAGATGGCAAAAAAAATAGTTGAGAAATTAAATATAAAATATAAATTGATAAATTTTTCACTAAAGGATATTTCTCTGTCGGCATTGATAGACGAGGAGAAAACTATTCCCGAATCGCTATCAAAATCAAAAAATGATGCCGGTGTTCCTTTTACCTATGTTCCTTTCAGAAACGGAATTTTTCTCTCTCTTGCAGCAGCCTTTGCGGAATCAAATGAAATATTTGATATTGCCACCGGATTTAATCTTATTGATACACCTGATTATCCCGATACTACAGAAGCCTTTACAAAAAAAATGGAGGCAGTAATAAATCAGGGAACTTCGGCTTCCATTACGGGTAAAAAATTTAAAATAATTACACCCCTTATAAATAAGACCAAGTCTGAGATAATACAATTCGGGCTTGAAAATGGTGCTGATTTTTCATATTCGATTTCCTGTTACAGAGGAGATGAAATGCCATGCGGAAAATGTCCCTCATGCGAGATAAGGTCTAATGCCTTCAAAGAACTTGATATCAAAGACCCGTTAATTGAGAGGTTAGAAAATCATTAATAATTTTAGAAATACATCTCAAACTTAACTTTTTTTATAAATTTAGAAAAACTGAATAAGTACTAGTATTAGAGTATTGTCAATAATGGGTAATTACATTATAATAGTTCTTAAGAGGAGATATTGTTATGAAAAAAATTATTACATCTACGCTGTTTATTATGATATTTAGTTTGATTTCTTGTTCTGCTTCTCCTGTTGAGATAGCACCTGAAAAAGCTTATAAGATGATTAACGATGGTGGCAATTATACTATTATTGATATTAGAAAACTGTCATCATATAAGGACGGACATATTAAAAATGCTATTAATATCGAATTTCATCCCAATACATTTGTTAAAGAAATTTCAAAAATAGACAGAGAAACTCCCATAATTATTTATTGTAATTCCGGTAAAACAACAGGAAAGGCAAAACCTGTTATAAAGGACTTAAAATTTAAAAGTTTTCACATTATTGCCGGAGGTCTAAAGGCATGGAAACTTAAACGTTTCCCTATCATAAACTCAGGTAATAAATAATAAATCCTTACAAAATAGAGGGTTAACATGAAATTTCAACTTTTATTTTGTGTTAAAAAATGTTATAGTTTCGCTTAGATTTTATGTAATACGGAGAAAAAAATGAATACGAAAGAACATTATCTTATCACGGGTGGAGCAGGATTTTTACTTGATAAAGGTCATGAGGTAATCTCTCTTGATAAAGAAGACTTTTAAAGTTTTTTAAGACTTTTTTCTAAATTATGCATCAAAATGTCGGGTTACAAAAACTTAAGTAAATTTATCTACGAAATCGTTGCGTTATACTTAAAGTTGTGTTCAGCATTGACTTAAATTTATAATCAATGTATAATCGATTTTAATGCTTAATTCAAGGGAAGAGGGGTAAGCCCCACAGCCCCCGCTGCCGTAGCTGAGTTACGAGAGTTCGTAATCAAGTTTCTTAAGCTTATAGCCACTGTTCAAAAAAGGGATGGGAAGGCTTTTAAGAGATCTCAGGAGTCGGAAGACCTATTGGCATTAACTAATGGCATTTTGCTTGCGGGTGAGCGTGCAAATGTGAAAATTTTAGTATGTTTTTGTGTAGTAAAGTATTTTATGCTATTATTTCAAGGCAGTAACTTTATGTCTTGATATTTTATAAGATACTTAAATGGGTGGTTCTACGCATTTTTAGGAGATGATTATGAAGACAACAAATTTAGGTTTTCCGAGAATTGGAAGTAATCGGGAATTAAAGAAGGCAACCGAATCTTATTGGAAAAATAAGATTTCTATTGATGATTTAAAAAAAATTGGTGCAAGTATTAAAAATCAAAATTGGATATTCCAAGAGTCCATAGGGATTGATATAGTTCCTGTAAATGACTTTTCATTTTACGATCAAGTACTTGATATGTCTTATACTCTTGGTGTTATTCCCGAAAGGTTTAAGAATTTAGAAAATGATGACAATTATAATAATATGGATTTGTACTTTGCAATGGCAAGAGGAATTCAAGATGAAAAATATAATATTATGCCAATGGAGATGACGAAGTGGTTTAATACAAACTATCATTATATTGTTCCAGAATTTAATAAGGCTCAAGAATTTTCTCTTTCTTTGGACAAGGTTGAAAATGAAATAATAGAGGCAAAAAAGTTAAATATTAAAATAAAACCGGTTTTTATCGGACCTTTAACTTTTTTAAAGTCAGGTAAATTAAATGAAGATTTTAATAGATTTAATTTATTGCCGGATTTAATTGAAGCATATAAAAATATACTTAAAAGAATGAATGATTTGAATGTTTCATATGTACAATTTGATGAGCCTTATTTGGCTTCGGATTTAACCG
>CAYOTE010000197.1:0-4795 GCA_964406785.1 uncultured Clostridia bacterium | reverse complement strand
TTTTAACAAGGTAAATTTTACTTTGTATATTAATGTATTTTTCCAATCCATATTATCGTAATTGTATATATTATACGGATTAATTCCTAAATAACCGTTTTCAATGAATAAATAAAAACTTTTAGGAGATAAAAAACTAATGCTTTTTTTTGCTCTGGCTAATATTTCATAACTCATATTGATACTTAATATAATAATAATAGCAATTACAAACCGTTTTGTTCTTCTAATATACATAATAATCTCCTTATTTAATAAATTACTTTACTAAACAACAGTTATAATGCAAAATTTATGCCAAATAAAAACACAATAATTGTGATATATTTAGGACACATATGTTTAAATACAAAACTATCATGTCCATAAATAGGTAAATACGAGACATTAAATTTAATGCAGTTAGAATGAGTATATTGAGCATTGCAGTAGATTTTGATTAAAGCTTTAGAGCTTATACGAGTTGAAAACATAGAACCGCATTGCTTACGGTCTGAAAGACAACCGAACGGAAAAGCGTAGGCAAATATCCCCGTAGCGGAAAGAACGACCTCTTATAAACACCATTTTTAATTTTTAATAACAAATCACAAATGTATTAATTATAGCGAGGGACAACAATAAATTTTTTAAAATCTGGAAGTAATCGAGAACATTTTAAGTGCAAAAGAGTTTGCAAAAAACTTTTAAATTCGGTATAATCCAACTTTATGAATGAAATGAATTGTCAACATAATATATCGAGAAGTTTTTTAAAGTATCTGCAAAAAAATTCGAAAATAATCGAATCTTCATTTAAAGTAGTTTTTTCAATAAGGGGCGATAAGCTTATGATTGATGAAGAAAGTACAGGTAGTAAGGCTTTATCGGAATACATTAATGAAATCGCTATGCTTGAAAAAGCTAAGGGGTTTTTCAATGATAATGACTATTTAATTGCCCAGAAACTTGCCGAAAACGGATTATCAAAAAATATTTCAAAAGATATATTAGAAAAGGTATCAATAAAAGTTAACGGTAAAACTGTTTTTCCAAAGTCCATTAACCAAAAAGAATACATTAAATCAATAGAAAACAACGATCTTATTTTTAGTCTCGGACCAGCAGGGACAGGTAAAACATTTCTTGCCATAGCAATGGGTCTTGAATTCTTATTGAATAAAAAAGTAGAACGAATAGTACTGACAAGACCTGTTGTTGAAGCAGGAGAAAATCTTGGTTTTTTACCAGGAGATATACAACAAAAAGTAAACCCTTATTTCAGACCTTTGTATGACTCGCTATACTACCTTATAGGCATGGAAAGAACCGCAGAGTTAATTGAACGAGGCATTATTGAATTGGCACCGCTTGCATACATGAGAGGTAGAACAATTAATAATGCATTTATTATACTTGACGAAGGACAGAATACTTTAAATTCACAAATGAAAATGTTCCTGACAAGAATCGGACAGAATTCAAAAGTAATAATTACTGCAGATGAGTCACAAATCGATTTACCAGAACCAAAAAAATCCGGTATATTTACTGCTGTAAGAATTCTATCTAAAATTAAAGGAATTAAAATACAGCGAATGACCAAAGAGGATGTTATCCGTCATATACTTGTAAGACGTATAATAGTGGCATATGATACTCTTGAAAAAGCTAATAAAAAAAGGCACATTAAATGAAATTTAGATTAAAATTTATCAATATAAAAAAGTTGTCCTATGAAGAGGAGAGAAATAGTTTTTCTTTTAACCGGCTTCTATCTATATTTTTATTCACGGTTTTAATATCTTATACATTATACATCCCTCAAAAAGAAGTACTCTCCTCCTTTAATATCAAATTAGGCAAACCTGTTGTTGAAAATATTATATTTCAAAAAAACGTTACTGTTGCCGATAAGAATAAGACGGAAGAAGAGAGAATAAATAGAATAAAGAGCCTTATTCCCGTCTATAAAATCACAAGTAATACCGAAAAAACAAAAAAATTGATAAACGATCTTTTTACTCTTTTGAGAAAGGCAAGAAAAGCCATATTGAAAAATAAAAATAAAGCTTTTATTCTACAAAAGAATATTAAACAAAAATTTGGTATTAATATATCTGTTACAAAAATTTATAAAATTATTAATTCTGAATTCTTCACTAAAATAAATTTAAATGAATTAATTGAATTATTTGCCCTAATGGAGTCACGAGGCATTTTATACTCAAAAAACGGGCTTAGAAAGGATATAAGTGGAAGAATAAAACTTATTTCCAATCTTAATAAAATTGAGATAAGAGATATAAACAGTTTTTTTGACATGAAGGATGTAAAAAAGGAATTGATTGGCTTTTTTAACAATCAAGACCTTACGGCAAGAAATTCAAAAATTATATCTGAGATACTATTAGAATTCATTGAAATAAATGTATCGTATTCAGAAGATGATACTAAAAAAGAAAAAAACAAAATAATGAATGCAATTTCTCCCGTTTTTGTTAAATTTCAAAAAGGGAGAGTTTTTATATCCAGAGATGAAATAGTATCTCCAAGACATATGTATATTCTAAAAAAAATCAAAACATTTAATGATTTAAATAAAAAAAAAGTATCTGATTTTTTTCTGATTTTTTGTATTCTTTTTGTCCTATTTTTATTTACAGATAAATTTTACAAATCTTTTGAACCTAATATTCTTAATAGTAAAAAAATATTTACCGTAACACTATCAACACTATTTTTAAGTGCTTTAATAGCAAGGATATCAATATATATAATACCTGTAATACTTAACAGTTTATCTTATAAGTTCAGTTACGATATTACATCGGTTTTTTACACAATTCCTATTGGTTTTGCTGCTTTAATCATTGCATTTACATTTAATTTACACAGTTCTGTTATTTTTTCCTTTCTCAATGCTATCATAAGTGCAATGATATGTAATTGGAATTTCCAAATAGCCTTATATGTTCTCATAGGCGGACTTTCAGTAAGCTTTGGAATTGAATATTACCAACGATTAAAAAGATCACCTGTATTAAAAGCCGGATTATTATGGCTACTACCGGCAAATTTATTTATAATAATTTTATTTAGTATAAATACCCCAGATATAAAGGTCTCACTCTTATTGGTAAATATAATACTTGGTATTTGCTCAGCCGTATTATCTTCACTCTTGGCAAGTTTTATTATTCCGTTATGGGAAAGTTTTTTTGGACTTTTAACAGAAGTTAGGCTTAATGAATTAGTAAATCTTAGCCTGCCTGTGTTTAGAGAAATGATGGAAAAGGCTCCTGGAACTTATCATCATTCACAAATGGTAGCATCTCTTGCCGAAGCTGCAGCAAACGATCTTGATATACCACAAATGTTATTAACATCAATGGCTCTTTATCACGATATAGGCAAGATAGACAATCCTGATTTTTTTACCGAAAACCATTCAATGTACAAAAATCCTCATTTAAAAATTTCGCCCAAAGAAAGTGCAAAAATGATTAAAAGTCATATCAATGACGGTTTAGAAAGAGCCAAAAAACTCAAATTACCGGAAGAAATTATACATGCAATTTCGCAACATCACGGAACAAAACTCATTAAGTTCTTTTATGATAAAGCCAAGGAAGAGGTCTCTGTTGATACGGATAAGATATTACCCAAGGATTATCGTTATACGGGAGAAAAACCTATAAATATTGAAAACGGTATTATAATGCTTGCAGATCAGGTTGAAGCGGCCTCTAAAAGCCTTTCAACTCCTACTGAAAAAGAAATTAAAAATGTAATAAGAAAAATAATAGATGCAAATATAAACGAGGGACAATTTGATGAATGCGACGGATTAACTCTCAAGGCATTGAACATTATAGGAAGTAGCTTTTTAAAAAAGCTTACTTCAATCTATCATACAAGAATATCCTATCCAGGATTTAATTTTGAAGAAAAAAAATGATAGACATAATAAGCGAAAAATTTGCAATTGACATTGATTATTGTAATAAAGTAATTGATTTACTCTCATCAGAATTGAACATTTCCGGTGATATCACAATTAAAATAAGTGATAACGTCGAATCCAAAGCATTAAATCTACTATATAGAAAAAAGGATTATCCTACGGACGTACTGTCTTTTCAAATTAATGAAGAATTACCAGACGGTTTTTATATAGGAGACATCTTAATTTCATATGAAGTATTACAAAAACAGGCTAAAGAAGCTGAAATATCAGAAAAAACAGAGCTAACGACACTTGTCGTACACGGAGTATTACACCTGTCAGGTTACGATCATGAAACAGATAATGGAGAAATGTTAAATTTACAAAAAAAACTATTAAAAATAATAGACAAGTCCGTTAAAAACTCTTAAAAATCCTTAAAATGCAGATAAAGTTTTTTGAAAAATAACAAGTAAATTAAAAAATTATAGAAAAAATGGAATGGTAGCAGAGACGTTTGCCTAAAATTGTCGTCGAAATTGTAGCAAAATGCAAAAAAATCTCATATAACAAAATTAAGCAATTGAGACAAATAGAAATATAATTACACCATTGTTAAATGAAGACAATTGAGTTTAACTCAGTTAAAATGGTATTATTGGGTTATTACAGTAGGATTTGAATAATCTTATTTTTTTAATATTAAAATATGTTATAATTGTTCTATGGAAAAAGGCATTCTGACGGTTGTAATTTAATTTATTAGTATGAAGCATTTTTTAATACTCTTATTGGTCGCTAATATATGGGGTTTTGCCTTCGTTGCTCAAAAAGCGGGAATGCAGTATATAGGTCCTTTTGCCTTTA
>CAYOTE010000196.1:0-4836 GCA_964406785.1 uncultured Clostridia bacterium | reverse complement strand
TGAGATTTAGATATAACTCGGGCAGAGCCTTATGGAGAATCTCCGATGTTGATATGGAGCAAATTGGATCTCCGGTTCTTCATTCTTGGGATCAATGGAATGACGAGTTCGAAGAGGGCAGTGTAATGTTCTGTACCGATGAAGTTCAGTTATTATCAATGGATTCGGATAAGCCTAAATATTTACCGGCTAATAAGGTTCTTGATTTACATATCTCTAAATCATTTAAATTAGGACCTGGTTCTCTGGATGTAGGCTTTGATGTTTTAAATGTTTTCAATGAAGGGCATGTTACAAATGCTCTGGTAAAGGGAGACGGATTCGGTAGAATTACGGGAATTACCTCTCCACCGAGACTTTTTAAACTTAATCTTTCTTACGAATTTTAGAGTTTTAGTCTCAGATAGATACGAAAAATGTGGTGGAGTTTAAAAGCTTCACCATGTTTTTAATTTATTTTGAAATTTTACAATAGTTATTATAATAGTTTATGAATAAAAAATTTAGAAAAATAGCAGGCATATTGGTCTTATTGGGTTCGTTTATAGTTTTGTTTATTATTTTTAATCCTTTAAATAAGAAGTCTGACAATGATATTAATTCAATATTAAAAAAAAATAATATAGTAAAACCAAATATAATTCTTTTTACTCTTGATACGACTAGGGCAGATCATCTTCCGATATATGGATACACAGATACCGAAACTCCCGTATTAAGTAAATTATCTCATAAGGGTATCGTATTTGAATCATGTATAACCGCAGAGACATTGACCTTGCCGTCTCATACATCAATAATGACGGGACTGTTTCCAACCTCTCACGGCGTTCATATTAACGGTAATAATGCCGTATCCGATAAGCAGATAACACTCGCTGAAAAAATTAAGAAATTAGGATATAGAACGGCTGCATTTATAGCTGCCTTTGTGCTTGACGGAAGATGGGGACTTAAACAGGGTTTTGATTATTATGATGATCACTTTGACCTTGAAAAATTTGGTACAATTGATCTCGGAAGGGTTCAAAGACCTGCAAATGAAGTCGTTGATTCGGCTTTAAAGTGGTTGGAAGAAAACAAAAAAAAAACTTTTTTTTCATGGATTCATTTCTATGATCCGCATACTCCCTATGCTCCGCCAAAGCCCTATCTTGAAAAATATGAGGGTAGGGGTAGAGTAGGCTTGTATGACGGTGAGATATCGTTTATGGATAGTCAGATAGGCAGGGTTATTTCATGGCTAAATGAAAATAAATTAATGAGTAATACAATAATTGTCTTTGTTGGAGATCATGGCGAATCCCTTGGCGAACATAAGGAGGATACTCACGGATATTTTATTTATGATTCAACTGTAAGAGTACCCTTGATGATTGTTACACCATTTAAAAAGTTTAATAATAGAAGAGTTAAAACTCAGGTAAGAACAGTTGATATCTTTCCTACAATTCTTGATATATTGAAGATACAAAAACCATCAAATATACAGGGTAAAAGCCTTATTCCTTTATTCTTTGAGGATGGACGAGATAGATTTGCCTATATGGAATCACTTGCACCGAAATTACAGTATAATTGGGGTGCATTATACGGTATAAGAACGACTCGGTATAAGTATATTGAGGCTCCGAGACCGGAATTTTATGATTTATTGAAAGATGAAAAGGAATTGGATAATATTTATAAAAAGAAGAAGAAAATTTCCAGAAAATTGAGAGGGAAAATATACAGTATTATAAAGGAAGCGAAGAAAAACAATTCAAAGCTTAAAGCAGCTAATCTTGATAGCGAAACATTGAGTAAACTTGCAACTCTCGGTTATTTGGGGGCAGTAAATACTAAAAATACCTTTTCTCTCAAAGAAAACAGGAAATTGGCTGATCCTAAGGATAAGGTTATTTCATTTAATATGATTTCACTTGCCTCGGAATATATATCTGAGAAAAATTACGATAAGGCAGTTGTTATATTGGAAAAAGTTTTAAAGAAAGATTCTGAAAATCCTCAGGTTAGGCTATTACTTGCTGCCTCATATTTACATGAAAAATTGTATAAGAAAACCAAGGAACACTTAGATATAATATTAAAAAAAGACCCCAATAATATTAAGGCTTTAATAACCCTTGCCAATATGTTTTATAAAAAAAATGATTACGATAGTACGAAAACAATATGTAAGAAGATACTTTCAATAGATAAAAATTATACTCAGGCTCTTGGATTAACAGGTAGGACCTTAATGGCTCAACATAAGCTTGATAAGGCTTTGGCGTATTTTAAAAAGGCAGTTGAGATTCAGCCTAAAATAACCTTAAATAAATTGGCTCTTGCTAAATGTTTGATTAAGGGTGAGATGTACGATGAGGCTAAGATACACTTGGAGAATATTTTTAAATTACATCCGGATTATCTTGAGGCACATTATAACAGGGCATTAATTTATGAGAGTGAAGGAGACTATGAAAGTGCCGAAGCGGAATATTTGCAAGAGATTAAGCATCATCCTGATTTTATACCTGCAAGATTTAATTATGCAAAAATTATTTTATCCGTCAATATTGATGAGTACATAAATCAGATGAAAAATATTGTTAGAATTAATTCTAAATCAGCAAGAGGTTATATCTTCTTGGCAAGAGGATTGTTGAAAAAAGGTAAGTCGTATGATGACATTATTACTCATGTTAATAAGGGCTTGAAATTAACGAATGATTATGAATTAAAAACACTTGGATATTATATCCTTGCGGATGTTTATAATAAAAAAGGTGAGCAAATAAAATTAAAAAAGGTTTTAAATAAGGCCAAATATTATGAGGCTAAAATAAAAAAAAAGGAGTGAAGTATGAAAGGCACAATAAAAATAAGCGTAATTTTAATATTGGCAATTTTTGCCTTTACGTCGGTGCTAAAAGCACAATACAGGGAATATCTTGTTAGGGGTAAGATTGTTGATATAAATAAACAACCGGTAGGTGATGCAAGTCTTATCATTATTAATAAGACAAATAACAGCAGGTATAAATTTAAAACAAATAAGAATGGTGAGTATAAGATAGTTGGTATTTCACACGGTATGTATAAGGTAACTATTGTAAAAGAGGGATATAAAACAGTAGATACAGAGTGGGATATGTCAACAAGTCAACAACGGATGAAAAGGGTTAAGCTTGATACTATCACAATGATTTCCGAAGGTAAGTATAAAGAATTTATGCTTAATAAAGAGCTTAAGATTAAATATAAAGAGGCTAAAAAACTTATAAGTAATGGTAAGTATGAGGATGCAAGAAAAGAGCTCGAAGACATTATTAAGAATAAACCCGATGAAATTAATATAAACTACTTATTAGGTGTATGTCTTGATAAATTAGGTAAAACAGACGAAGCTCTTAAGGTGTTTGAAAAAGTTGCAAAAAAAGATTCTAAATTTGCACCGGTTGTTTTTAAATTGGCAATTATTTATCAGAATAATAAGAATTATGAAAAGGCAATCGAGTATTATCAAAAAACTACGGATTTAGATAATAAAAATTGGGTTGCCTATTATAATATTGGTATTTTAATGTTTCAGGCTAATAAGGATGATGAGGCAATAAAATATTTTAACAGTGTCCTTAAAACAAATCCAAAAGATGGTTCTACTTTTCACTATCTTGGCTTATGTTATTTGAAAAAGGGTGATAATAAAAATGCTGTAAAGTATCTCGAAGAAGCAAAAAAATTATTAAAAAAAGATAAAAATAAAGTTAAAAGCATAGATGAAATATTAAGTAAAATTAAAAAATAATATAAGAATAATATGAAAATAAAATTAATTATAATTATTGTGATTTTTGTAATGATTTTTTCATTGTCGTGCGAAAGAAAAGCGAGTGTCGATGAGAATGAAATTATTAAACCTAAAACTAACATTGAATATGCCGGTGTGAGAGCTTCAACATATGGTATACAACCGTTCCCCGAACCTGAAAAATGGGTTGAAATGATTAATTCTATGAAAGGATATTTCGAAGGTTCAAAACCTGTTGTTGTATGGATAATTGGTATTGTAGATGACGATGTTAACTGTAGATTACATTTTCCCAATAAAAGTGATAAAACTTATAAAAATATTGTTTTTGATAATGAAGACTTAAGTGAAAGATATCTTAATTATTTTGATAAGAATAATATTAATGTTTTCCTACAAGTTGAACCGGCTAATGCGGATGTTGATGTATTAATTGATATAGTATTAAAAAGATACGGTAAACATTCGTCTGTTATTGGGTATGGTGTTGACATTGAATGGTATAAGGAAAACGACTATAAAAAATGTGGTAAAAAATTAGATGATAAAACTGCCGAAGAGTGGGAAAAGAGAGTTAAATCGTATAATAGTGAATATGTGCTCTTTGTTAAACACTGGGATATTGAATGGTTGCCACCCAATTATAGAGGTGAACTTATTTTTGTAGATGACAGTCAGATGTTCGGTACATTTAACGATATGAAAAAAGAGTTTGTGCAATGGGCTGATAAACTTTATCCAAATAAGGTTTGGTTTCAAATAGGGTATCCTGCCGATGAGAAATGGTGGAAAGAATTTAATAATCCGCCACAGTATATGGGAAAAGCAATATCTTCAAAAATTAGGCAAAAAATAGGAATACTATGGGTTGACTTCACTCTAAAGAAAATTTTTTAATAAACAAAAAAACAGGGGAGAGAAATCTCCCCATTTTTTGCCTCAGGTTCCAAGCCCCACATGCTACAGGCTGATGGAATTTTTTGACAAATCCTGTTGGATTTCTTAAAAGGCTTTGATTGTTTTTCTTGAAACTTGCTACT
>CAYOTE010000195.1:0-4897 GCA_964406785.1 uncultured Clostridia bacterium | reverse complement strand
AAAGGCTTACGCACTCTACGCAATGCTTGCTGAAGAAGCCACAGATACCTTTATTAAAAATATATTTCTAAAACTTGCAAGCGAAGAAGCTAAACATAAAAATCACTTCGAAAAGAAATACGATAGCGAAATTCTAACGGATAATTAAAAAAAGTTTAATTATATAATTTTGCACTGGTAATTTTTAAAAGTATTTTTTTTCTATTATCTAATCAACATTGTACTTCTTTTCCAATTCTTCATAATAATTAATTATTGTTCTGACATACTGTCTTTTTATTATATATGACTTGGGGAAAAAGCTTCTTTTAAAACCGTAAATTACAATATCTTTTAATTCCTTTGCTGTAATATCAAAAGCATCTACAGCTTTTTTTAATTCATCTGTAACCGTTGTCTGCGAAACCAGTCTATTATCTGTGCATATGGTTGTTGAAAGTTTTGCCTCTCTCATTTTTTTAAATGAATGTGTCTCTAATTTTTTTATAGCGGGAATGGTTTGCATATTTGATGTTAAACAGATTTCAAGAGTAGTCCTGCCATCTCCGATATATTGAACAAGATTTTTAATATACTGTTTTTTGTTTTTTATTGCCGAGCTAAATATCATATCCTCGTTAAAGAGATGAACTCCATGACCAACCCTGTCAGCATATAATTCGGTGATAGCTTGAAATATACTTTCGGGACCAAAGGCTTCGCCAGCATGAACTGTTTTTTTCATAAAATTTTTATGAGCAAGTGTATAGGCATGTTTATGATCAACTGCCGGATATCCTTTTTCCATACCTGCAAGATCAAACCCAACAACGGGAATACCATAGTTATCTCTTGCATCAATCGAAGCTTTAACCAATTCTTGAGAGGCAAGTGAAAAAATCCATTTCCTCTCAGAATGTTTATGAACATCTAAAAGGTTATCAAAATATTCTGAAAACCCATAATCAAACATTCTCATAGCACAAGAAATAATTCCGTATTCAAATTCAGGGACTTCTCCGTTTTTCACCTGATCTTTGGAATTATATTGTGTCTTTGCTTTTAACAAGCCCCTATTAACGGATTTTAAAACATCAATAACATCGAAATCTCCATTTTGATTAAGTTGAGGAGCAAATCTTACTTCAATATATTTCACACCTTCGTTAATATTATCCTCTGCCAACTCAAATGCAACTTTTTCGATTGATTCCGAGTCTTGCATAACAGCTGTCGTATATGCAAAGCCCTGTAAATATTCTCCAAGATTATTATAATTTCTTTTAAATACTTGTTTTTTTAAACCTTCCTCATTATATGACGGCAATTTTACGTTCTTTTCTTTTGCAAGTTCAATTAAAGTTGATAATCTTAAAGAACCGTCAAGATGTAAATGAAGATCGGTTTTAGGAATTGCCTTAATAAATTCTCTGCTTATATTCTTATGCTTACTCATATATTTCTCCTATTTTATTGATGAGATAAGCTCAAAAACCTTGGGCTTATTCTTCTTTATTTCTTCTCTTGATAATTCATTTAACTCATGTGGAAATATCAACCATTTATCCGTTTTATATATATAATAGTCGGGTGTAATATCCGTTTTATTATTATTTGGCTTATAGTAAGGGGTTGCAATTCTTATCATATTCGGAGTATTCTTTCTTGCATATGTTTTAATATGTGCGATAACTGCATTTATACTTAAACCCGTATCGAATACATCATCAACAATTAAAAGCCTGTCTTCCAAATTTATATTTTTAATTATATAATCAAGTCCATGCACTCTAATAGTTCTGCTTCTTTGGCCAATCCCATAATATGACGATGTCCTTATGGAAATATGATCAGTTTGTATTTTAAAATAATCCAATAATTCCTGAACTGCAATTCCAACGGGAGTACCTCCTCTCCATATGGCAATAATAAAATTAGGATTATAGCCACTCTCATATATATTAACACCCAATTGCATAGAACTTTCTAACAACTCTTGTGCACCAATAAATTTTTTCTCTATCATATTAAAACTCCTTGCTTAATTTTTCACACTTAATAATAAAAGACTTTTCTTAACCGCTTAAAATCTATATTTTATAAATATCTTGATATTTTTTTGCTAAAACTATAATTTTCTCCTATTATTTTGATTAACGCCATTAACGGTGCCGACAAAAACATTCCAGGAATACCCCAAATAATCCCCCACAACATAAGTCCCCACATTACAGTGATTGGTTTAAGTTCCATCTTTTTCCCAAACATAACTGGCTCAATATAATTTCCTACAAAATTTTCAATAATTGTAAGTATTATTGCAATTAATAAAACTTTAACGGGTGAAAATACCAGAAGAGCAAATACAACAGGAAACGCCGTTGCAAAGATAGAACCAATTGCAGGAATAAAATTAAAAATAAATGCAAGAAATGCCCAAAAAAGAGCAAAGTCCAACCCGAACAAACGCAGTATAATATAAAAAGAAATACTTGTAAGTATTGAAACAATAAACTTTATGAATACATATGAAGTTAGTTTACCGTCAATCTCATCCAACTCTGAATTACTGTGAGAAAGCTTACCGAATACAAAATAAGCAGATAGAATTATTATAAGAAGAAAATATCCGAAAACAGAAAAGGCATTCATTAAACCCGAAAAAAAGGGTTTTATCAAATTTAATAAGGGTAACTCATTCAATTTTTTTATAGCTTGCTCGGAATCTTTTATTCCAATATCAGTTACTCCCGAAAGCTTTGTTATTGTTTTATCTAATAATACAGAAAATTTATCCTTATACTTTGGCAGATCATTTATTGTATTTGTTGTTGCGATAATACCGGCTATCAAAATAAATATTATTATTGCATAGGTTAAAAGAAAAGATAATATATTTGATATACCCTTAAATCTATTTTTAAAAAAACTTCCTGATAATATTTCTCCGCCCTTTTTAATTACTCTCGATAAAAAAAAAGCAAGAAAAAGGGGTATGAAGAGCGTTTTTGTGAAAAACAGAGTAACTCCTATGCAAAAAACGCCAATAATTGCAATAAAGGTTTCTGTTATACCGAAAACAGACTCAATTACAGCATCTGCTGCGATTGTATCAATTTCAAGATCTTCGGCAATATTAATTATAGCCCCATAATCAGAGTCCAAAAATTTTTTTTCAGATGAATAATTTTTTGACTTGGCAATACCCGCAAGATTATATAAAAGTCGCTTCTTATCAGCATAGTTTAATAATGTTTTTTCTTTAATATAGTCAAGTAATTCTATGTATTTTTTCTTATCAAATTCTTGTTTGATTAATACGTTATATTTCTCATACAATTCTTCCCATTCATTCGAAGCAAACTCACTTTTTAAAAAAGCCTTTACTTTAATAATCTCTTTTAACTCATGCTTGGAGTCAAAGCCGGTAAACTTAGCAAGTATATAAATATAGAGCTGTTTAATTTTAATATTATCATTAATGTCCATTTTAATTACCCTTTTAATTGTACATAAAAATAATTAAATATACAAACACGTAGATTCTGTTAACACCATTTTTTTTTTATTTATTTATGTTATTTACGGGTTGTAGTAATAGACAAGTGTAATTGGTACGAAGAAATTTTATTTTTAAGGTACTGAAATACCTCGGAGCGAGTATGGCCCTACTCTTTCGGTTTTGACATTAACGAAGCTTCCTATGATTGATTTCTCTTTAGATTTAAAATTGACTGTTTTATAGCTCTCTGTTCGCCCTACAAACTCTTCGGTTTTTTTTTTATTTATTCCGGTTACAAGAACTTCTATTGTCTTTCCTATCAATGCCTTATTATGTTTTAATTGAATTTCTTTTTGTAGATTTTGAAGTTTATATAATCTCTCTTTATTGATTTCTTTTGTTAAATTATCTTTAAACGCCTTTGCCTTTGTATGCTCTCTTTTGGAGTATATGAAGGAAAACATTGAATCATATTCAACTTTTTTTAATAGAGACATGGTTAATTCAAAATCCCTCTCTGTCTCTTGCGGAAAGCCTACGATAAAATCAGAGCTAAACGTAATATCGGGTATCCTCTTTTTAAAATCATTGATAATTTTTAAATATTGAGTTCTCGTGTATGTCCTGTTCATTTTCTTTAAAATACGGGTTGAACCTGATTGTACGGGAAAGTGTATATGACGAGCTATATTAGAATATCTTTCCATAACACCTATGAGTTCATTATTGTAATAACCCGGATATGAGGTTATAAACCTTATCCATTTTACAGGTAATTCTCTTGCAAGCAAGGCTAATAAATCGTGAAATTTCATATTATTTTTCTTATCTTCCCAACTATTAACATTTTGTCCCAGCAAAACTATTTCCTTATATCCTGTTCTTGTTAAATATGCAGCCTCATCTAAGATTTGTTTAAAGGGTCTATGTTTTTCTCTTCCTCTTGTAAAGGGAACAATACAGTATGAACAAAAGTTATTACAACCTTCCATTATTGAGACAAAACCGGAAAAAGGGCTTTCTCTCAAAGCTTTGTCGGGAATAATTTCGGTCCAATCCTTTGAAAAAGATTTTTTAACTCTTTTTTGTCTTGGCATTTCTTTTCTAAAGTTTCCCATACTCATAATTTCATCAATAATATTGTCTATTGAAAAATATTGATGTGTTCCTATAACATAGTCTATTCTCGGACTTCGTTTTATCATATTTACACCTTCCGACTGTGCAACGCAACCTGCTATTATTATTTTTTTATTATCGGGAATTCGCCCGACAAAGGAAAATATTTTCTCCTGAGCCTTCTCTCTTACAGCACAGCTGTTGAGTATGATAATATCAGCTTCTCCTTCGTCCGATACGGTATTTAAACCTTTATTTGTAAGTATCTGATGCATTTTTTCGGAATCATTTACATTC
>CAYOTE010000194.1:0-4917 GCA_964406785.1 uncultured Clostridia bacterium | reverse complement strand
TTTTGTGGTAGATTTTGCAGAGGGTTGGTTTTTTTTTCTTATGGTGGAGAAAAAAACCCTCTGCAATCTCTTATTATACCCTATATCACTACTTTTTTAAAGGCTTTTTGCAACTTTGATGAAAAATCAATGAAACAAACTAAAATATTGACTTTTTTTGTTATTTAATTGATACTTAGGCTTACTGCAAAGGAGAAAAAATGTATTGGTATGTTTATATGAATCTTATATTGAGTTTTTTCGAAAAAGTATCAGCTCTAAACGTGGAGATCGTGGAGATGATAATATGAAAAAAATATCTTTAATTTTATTATCAACTGTATTTGTTTTTTTATTTGTTTCTTGTAACGCTTGTAACGATAAAGGAAGTGTTCGAAAATTTACCGAAAATATTGAAAATAATAAAAACACAAAAAAAACAAAAAAGGCAATGATGGGTGGAGTTTCATCTAATTCAAATAAATTATCTGAAAAGAGAGTTCATTTCGATTGGAAAGTTCCGGATGCTTGGATTATAGGAAAAAACAGCTCTGCTATAAGAGTGGCAACTTTTATTATCAAGGAGGGGGAAGAGGAAGCTGTCTGTACAATAATTCCATTATTAGGTAGTGGGGGAGGACTTATACCAAATGTTAAGCTCTGGCTTGAGCAGGTTGGAATTAAGATGAGTCAGGAAGACAAACAATTTAAAAATTTTCTTGAAAAAAATGAAAAATTTAAAACAAAAGATAATCTGGATGTTAGGATGATTGATATAACAATTTTGCAAAAAGACAATGACGAGAATTCTATAATTGTCTCTATAATTACGCTTGAACATAAGACGGTATTTATAAAACTAAGAGGCAAGCGAGCTGTCTTAATCAAAAATCGGGATAAATTTAGGGATTTATGTAAGTCTTTTAAGGTAAATAGTTAATTTATTACAAATTATTATAGATATGATGAATATAAAAAAAGAATCGTCTGAGCAATTTACTGTTTTTTTAAGGAAGTTTGCCTCTTTAAAACTTACTGTTTTCTGTATTTTGTTTTTAATTATTTTAGTCTTTTGGGGGACTATTTATCAAACTAATCACGGATTATATCAGGCACAGCAACGTTTTTTTTACTCTTGGTATTTCTTCCTATTTGGCTTTATCCCGTTACCCGGTACGGTTTTTATCAGTTTTATACTTTCTCTTAACCTCATAGCCTCTTTGTTTTTTAGGATAAGTTTTAAACTTTCTAATATTGGTAATATAATTACACATTTAGGCTTAATAATATTACTATTAGGTGGTGGTGTTACACTGTTTTTCTCGGTGAACTCTTCATTGGTATTGAAGGAGGGACAGACAAAACATATGTCTTCGGTTAGCGGAAAATGGGAAGTTGCTGTTTGGAAAAAAGGTAATGACAATACTCAAAGAACCGTTTATGCCTTTGATGTGACTGAAATACAACAAAAAAAAACATTTATTTTGGATACTATTGAACTTGAAATTATGAAATTTTATACAAATTGTTTTCCGGTATTTGCAAAATCAAATGAGAAAAGTTCCTTTATTAATTCATCGGGAATAATAAACTTGCGTAAAATAAAAACATCTCTTGAAGCAGGTAATAATATTGCAGGTACAATTTTTAAGGTAAGAAGTGGCAATAAAAGTGAAAAAATATTATTATTCAGTAGAGATAAGTATCCTACACAATTATCTATAAATAAAAAAGTATTTAATTTTAAATTGAGAAAAAAAACATATATTTTACCTATTAAAATTAAATTAAAAGATTTTAGAATAAAAAAATATTTGAATTCAAATATAGTGAAGAGTTACGAAAGTATTGTTGAGATAAGTAATGAAACGGGTATGACTCGTGATGTTAAAATATCTATGAATAAACCTCTAAGATATGAAAATTTGACTTTTTTCCAATCTTCTTATTCTATTGATTCAGATGGTACCGAGTATTCAATATTTTCCGTTGTTAAAAATTCTGGAAGATTATTACCGTATATTTCCAGCCTTTTTATTTTTTTTGGATTAGCTATTCATTTTATAATTATGTTTTATACAAAAAGACGTAAATTAGGTGGTACAAAATGAACAAAATTGAAAAACCGAGAATATTTTATTTATTAATTTTTATTGTACTGTTTTTTTCTATGAATTTTGCAGAAATAAATAATGTCGATGAATTTGGTAAAATTGTTATTATGGAGCAGGGTAGAGTTAAACCTCTCGATACATTTGCTCAAAATATTTTAAAGGAATTATCGGGAAAAGATAAATATAACGGCAAAAAGGCATTATCATGGTTTATAAAGGTGTTATTTGATCCCGAATCTACCTTTGATGACAGGGTTTTTCTTATAACAAATTTAGATGTACTTAATTCAATAGGTGTTAAAAGAATAGGAAAGGCAAGAAATAGATATAGTTATAATCAACTTTACCAAGGCTTAGATGAACTAAGTCATCTTGCAACAAATGCACTTAAACGTAAACGTGCAAACAGAGATGATATTGAAAATAGAATTATAGTCTTATACCATAAAATATATGTGTATAATCAACTGGTAAGAAGTCTTATGTTTTTTAGACATAAGAATGTTTCCCAAGTTACTATGTCTTTAAAAAATCCGCTAACGATATTTCCGTCATCTGTTAATGAGAGAGGATGGATTTCACCTCTTGAAAGTTATATGAAAAACAATATGAGTATTGAGAAATCAAAAAAAATTGTATATTTATATGATATGTATAATGCGTATGTGTCGGGACAACAATTAAAATTTGATAAAACCGTCAAGGTATTTAAGGAAATAGTAAAATATGAAAATATGTCTATTGATGAGGGTAAAATTAATCTTGAAATATTTTATAATAGTCTTGACCCGTTTTATAAATCCAAATTTTTCTTTGGTTTTTCTATTATATTTCTACTATTATCGTTTATGTTTTTTAAAACTTTTTTTTATCGAGTAAGTTTTTTATTATTATTAACTGGGTTTTTTATGACATTATCCGGTACTGTTCTTAGGATGTATATAAGGGCAAGACCTCCGGTAACAAATTTATATGAAACATTTATCTTTACTGCCCTAATAACGGCTCTATTAGGCTTGATTTTAGAGTTATTCAGAAAGAAAAACATAGGTATTTTTACTGGAGGCTTTTCCGGTTTTGTAATGTTGATGATAGCTAGCAAATATGCTCTTGACGGAGATACAATGGGAATGCTTGTTGCTGTTCTTGATTCTAATTTTTGGCTTGCTTTTCACGTTATAACTATTATCTTAGGGTATTCAGGTATTATCCTATCAGGCGTTATAGGACATATTTATCTTATAATAGATGTCTTTAATTCTAAGAATAAATCCTTACTTGATGATATTTTTTCGGCTGTTTACTCTATACAGGCATTCGGACTTGTTTTTACTTTTTTAGGAACTGTTCTCGGTGGAATTTGGGCAGATCAGAGTTGGGGGCGATTTTGGGGGTGGGACCCTAAAGAAAATGGAGCATTACTTGTTTTGCTATGGTCTGTTATTTTATTTCATGCAAAGATTGCTAAAATGATTAAAAGAAAGGGTTTTGTTTTTGGAACCATAATAGGTGTTATTTTTGTGTCTCTTGCATGGTTTGGGGTAAATCTTCTTGGCGTTGGGTTACATACTTACGGCTTTACATCAGGAGTTGCCAGAGGCTTATTTTCGTTTGTCGGCTTTGAACTGTTCTTTATCCTGTTAATAGGCAGTTTTTCCAAATTCGGTAATATAAGAAACTCCAATAGTAATGTTAAAAATTCCAAGAAATAAAGAATATCGATTGAACTTTAGATGAAATAAATCTTTAAACATAATCTTTTATATGTTATAATTTTGAATATGGATAGTTTTAAATATATTGCAGTTGAGGGCTTAATTAGGTCAGGTAAGAGTGAGCTCGTTCAACTTTTGTCAAATAAATTTAATTGCAAGTCGATATATGATAATAGAAATAACCCTTTTTTTGATAGTTATTTAAAAGAGGTTGTCAGTGGAGTTGATACCTTATCTCTAAAAACACAGCTTATTTTTCTACTAAACAGATATAATCAACAAATAGAATTGGATCAGAAAGGACTTTTTCAAAAAACAGCTATTAGTAATTATATTTTTGAAAGAGACGGTATATACGCACACTCGGTTTTACAAAATGATGATGATTTGAATATATATAAAAAAATATATTCTCATTTTTTAAGTAATACGATAAAACCTGATTTTGTTATATATCTTCAAATATCATTTGCAGAAATGTTAAAAAGAATAGATTGTGTTGAAAATGAAATATACAAGGACGTACCGAATGAATATTGGCGAGAAATATTTGAGGCTTATAATTATTTTTTCTTTAATTATAAGACGGCTCCCTTATTGGTTGTCAATGTAGAAAAGATTGATTTTAATAATCCTGTTAATTTAAATAGCCTTGTTGATGAAATTAGAAGGCACAAGACGGGTGTAAAATATTATGCACCGGGATAAAAAAATGGTAGTTGTTTTTTAAGTACTAACATAAAGCTTAGGAGTGATAATGGGTACTCAAGATTCGGAAAGATTGTTTATGGAAGAATTGAAAAATGAATTTTTTGAAAATGTTAAAGAAAATTTAAAAAAATTACCTGAATTTTATGAAAATAAAAATTTTATTGAGATAAAAAAAATTGCTCATAACATAAAGGGTACTGCAGGTATTTTCGAGATGGTAAAGGGTAGTGAAATTGGTAAGGAATTACAGGATGCTGCTGATATAAAAGATAGTATAAGGGTAAAAACTTTAATTGACGAACTAATAAAGTATATGGTTTCGGAAGGTGTTGAAATATAGGTGTATATATTTATGTATAATAAAGATATACTTATAAATTATAATTTAAAAATATTAT
>CAYOTE010000193.1:0-4920 GCA_964406785.1 uncultured Clostridia bacterium | reverse complement strand
CAATCATATACTTATATAATTAACATCATATAACAATATTTGCTATACGCAACTATAATACTACTTTTTTTTTTTTGTCAATAATTATAAATTTCCTGAAATTTTCATCAAAATTATAGCGAAGTGCCCAATGCACTCATTATAACAAGTTAAACAATTAAGACGAATAAAAATGTGCCTTTTGTAGTAAAGACGATTAGGCTTGACTTAGTTGAAAAAAATTATAGAATAAATGATATGGAAATATCAACTTTAAACGTGCTAATTGAAACAATTAAAAGCAATATAAGTGTAACCGAGATTCTTATTAGTGAAAGCAGAAAAGATAAACGAGTTACAGAGGTAATAAACTTATGTAAAAAAAACAAACTATTGTATAAGATTGTACCTCCTATCGTTATTGAGAAAAAACTTGGGAAAGAAAATCAGGGAGTTTTTGCTAATATATCTCCGATTAGCTTTTCTAATGTTGATGATATTATAAAAAATGCGAAAAAAGGACTTATTTTAATTTTGGATAAAATTAATGACACAGGTAATCTTGGTGCAATCATAAGAACAGTGGCAGGTGCAGATATCGACGGTATAATAATGCCTAAAAGAGGCTCGGCACCAATAAACGAGACAGTTCTTAAAGCATCATCAGGTGGACTGTTAAAAGTTAAAATTGCTCTTGTTTCCAATCTTAATTCGGAAATTGAAAAATTAAAGAAAAAAGGTTATTGGATTGCAAGTATGATAATGAACGGCAATATCGAATACTATAATTACGACTTTAACTACAAGACAGCTTTGGTACTTGGTAACGAACATAATGGCGTATCCGAATTGCTAAAAAAAAACTCGGATTATCTACTATCAATACCACATTCCGATAATATTGAATCATTAAATGTATCTGTCGCAACTGCCGTTGTTATTTTTGAGGCATTGAGACAAAAAACAATTTAAAATTTTGGATTATAAAGAAATATCGAAGCTTAATTTAATTTAAAATTAGTTATCTCGTCTGTTACTTCAAAGTCATATTCAGGATATTTATAGATTAAGGATACCGGTTCAGTCTCCCCCATTGAGTACCCGTAAATACTACTGTACTCGCTTCTATCTTCGCCCATCATATTTTCAAGCTGGAGTAAGTATTCTCTAATTGCCTTAGATTCTACAATAATAATTCTATCTTTTTTGTTAATAATAGGACTATGTGTTCTTGTATAATCGTAATCAAACTCAAGTATTCGTCTCCCCTGTCTCGTTATACCGATTACTCGAAATGATAAGCTCTTACCTACACCGGGCATATTTAATACGTTTCTGTCTGTATCCAAAAAAGGAACATGTTCTAATTTTCGCATTTTATTAATACTTTTTACAATGTTTTCCGCATCAAGATATAGGTATTTTATAGTTCGATAATGTTCTTTTGATATCTTTCCCAATATTTTTTCTTCGAGTTGTTCTTGAACAGCCCTGGCATTTGTTGCAAAATTATAATTATTTTCCATATAACCCTTAACAGAAAATGTATAATAAGGTAAAACACCTATATCATTTAATACCTTTCTAAGCTTTGCCGTATGCCCTCGCCTTGAAGCTGCTACGGTAAAGACAAGCTGATTAGTAATTAACCACCCCGATGATATTATTTTTTTTACAGCAACTTCAACCTCGGGAGTAACTTCCATAGGAGACTGAAAATGAGTCTGAATAACAAATTGTTTTATACCTATCTTGGATGCCTTCTTTTTAAAATCATAAAGTATTTTTATAAGTTCCGATGTAATTCTCTGCGGAAGATAAACAGGAAGCCGAGTTCCCAACCTGACTCTTACAATTTCAGCATATTTTTCTCCGAGTTTTTTCTTCTTATTATTTTCTATTTTTCGTTTAGCCATCTCATAAACTCTTTCAAGTATATATTCAAGGGACTTATCCGAACTCATTAGGGCATCTCCACCGGTAATCAAGATATCTTTTAATTGAGAATCATCTTCAAAATATTTCAATAATTTCTCAAGTTTTTTGTTCCATGTTGTTTTAGGCATTAATTTCTTTAGATTAAAGTTAAAATTTCCCTTTTGAAACCCGTACATTCTTTGACAAGATGAGCATAGGCCTGCACATGCTCGTCCAACCGTATCGGGAATAAGAATTGCAACATTGGGATACCTTCTATGAATATTATCATAATCAGGAAGCAACCAACCGGCTGCATTAGGCTCACCGGGTTTTACTATATCCTCTTTTTCCCACGCAATAATGTGTCCGAATTCTTTTACAAGATTGCTACTGTAAATCACATAATCTCTAATTGCGGTATCGCCGCCAATTGCAAATTCAGGAGTGTTTTTTACATTTAAGAGTGAAAGATAATAGGGATTTACAAAAAAAGGTATTCCCTTCTTCTTTGCCTCATACAGGATATTCATTGTATCAGTATCTATCGAATAGCCCAACATTTCATTTAAGTCATCAGGATTCTTTACAGCAAGTGCAAGATGGAATTTACTATCATTCCACCACTTACGCAATGTTTCCATTTTTTCATTTACGGTTTTTTCTTCTGTGAACTTATACCTACCGCTTTTAATTTCTCCGCTATCCAACTTTTTTAAAATTATATTCAAGATTCTTTCTTTATTTTTTTCTCTTATTTCAATTACTCTATTATCCAATCCTGATGGATATCTATCCATCCATTCCAAGATTTTTTCTTTCGAGGGTAACATCCTATTACACTTTCCTTCCAACTGTCTGAACAATTGCAACATATCAACAAAAAAATTAGTTGTAGCACCTCCAGCTTTATTCCTGTATGCAAGCCATAATAATTTAAAAGGACTTGTTCTAACAAATTCACCATGCCTATTTAAATCAATAAAATCTCTATCGGCATTATCTATATAATCTAAAATTCTTATTGCGGCATAATCACGCCAATATAATAATTCAAAATCTTTCCTTTTATGTTTTTTTCTTTTGTAAAAGCTATAAGCCAATGGATTTTCTTTTACAATAGGCTTTACCCATTTTTTTATTTTCTCTAAAACAATGTCTGTATGATTTGAGCTTTTAAGGATTTTTTCGAGTTTGGGATTCTCAGCCATAATTTTTTTTAATATTTTTTGAGCCTTGGGGCTTAAACTAATTTCTTGATACATACCATTATCGTACAATGTTAACCTCACCTATTTGCTTTATTTTACAAATTTAGTATAATACATATATGTTAATATATCAAATTAAAATTATGATATTTATAAAGAGTGAGATTATTATGATATGAATTATTTTTTAAATATAACTAAAAATAAATAAAAAATATGCTTATAAATAATAATAACGATTTAACCTTTGCTCTTATGGATGCTTCATCCGACTTGGCTATAATCATAGATCCTAACGGGATTATTTATGAGGTAAATGAGGCTGCCTTAAGAAGATTCAATTTAAAAAGAGAAGAAATTGTAAAACACTCGATTTTTGATCTTCTACCTAAAAATTTTATTAATTTCAGAAAAGTTTATATAGATATTGTTCTTCAATCAAATGCACCTCATAGATTTGAAGACGAGTACGAAGATTTTTTTTATTATGCTTGCATTTACCCTTTAAGCAATAAGAAATCCAATAAGATTGACCGGCTTGCCGTTTTTGCGACGGATAAAACAATTTTCAAACGAAATGAATCTTTGTATACGAAATATTCTGAAATATTATCAACTGTTCAAAGTCCCATAATTTATATCAATAAAGAATTTACGATACAAATATTAAATAAAGTCTATTGTCAGTATTTTAAAAAAAATAAAGAAGAAATCATAGGAAGTTTAATAGAAGAATTATACGGCAAAGAAATATTTAAAAAAAAGCTAAAGGAAAACATAGATAAATGTTTAAAGGGAAATATAGTACATACTCAAGATTGGTTTGATTTTCCCGACGGAGTAAAGAGATATATGCTAATGAGTTATTATCCCTCTTTTAAAAATGAAGATACGGTAATTGGTGCGGTTATAAATTCAACCGATATAACTAAAATGAAAACGATGGAAGATGAGTTAAAAAGATTATCGGTTACAGATCAACTCACAGGCATATATAATAGATTAAAATTTACAGAAGCCCTAAGTGATGAGATAAACAGATGCAAGAGATATAATAACGGACTATCTTTGATTATGTTTGATATTGATCATTTTAAAAACATAAACGATTCATTCGGGCACGACATAGGAGATGAGGTACTGATAAAGCTCACAAATATTGTAAAGGAGTATATAAGAGATACGGATATTTTTTCTCGTTGGGGAGGAGAAGAGTTTATGATACTTCTTCCAAATACAAACATAATTGATGCATCAAATTTAGCGGAAAGAATAAGAGTAAAAATTGAAAATAAATATTTTAAAGGTCCTAATACAGTTACCTGTAGCTTTGGGGTTACCGAATTCAGAACAAATGATACTGAAGAAATCTTTACTAAAAGAATTGACGAAGCTCTTTATAATTCAAAACGTTCAGGACGTAATACGGTAACAAATTCATAATTTACATTTAACTCTGACAACCTGTTGTCGTAAGTATGTAATTATGATATTATACCATTATGAATAGCCATGATTTATTTTGTTTTTCAAAGAAAATTGTTGTGGCAGTGCCACCTTTTTAAATACTTTCCCGTTTTTAAATATTCTAATTAATTATGATTATAAAAAAAGGAGGGAAATAGTATGAATCTACCGTATGCAGAGCCGTATAAAGCAAAAACAATAGAAGTAATAAGAACTACTACGAGGACAGAGCGAATAAAATATATAAAAGAAGCTGATTATAATCTTTTTAATTTAAGAAGCGAGCACGTGTTTATAGATTTGTTAACAGATTCAGGTACGGGTGCAATGAGTGATAAGCAATGGG
>CAYOTE010000192.1:0-4927 GCA_964406785.1 uncultured Clostridia bacterium | reverse complement strand
GAAAAAAATAAAAATTCTTGAAGGAAAAAAGAGGATGCTTGTAAAGAGTCTTATGGGATTGCAAACTAAGATGGTAAGATGGTTGATATATTCCAAGAATCCTATATCTGTTAAAATAAACACATACACAAAAATTGCAGGCAATGATGTTAAGACATTACATCTCGGAGGTAAAAAATGAAAAGATACTTTTTAGCTTTTATAATTATTATTTATATGGCGTTGCCGGTAATAGGTAATGTAAAACACAGGATAAGGGTTCCGTTAAGTTTTGATTATTATTATTCATATGATATGGTTGTCGAAGCATTGAAAAAATTACACAAAGTCTATCCAAAATTGACAAAACTTGAAGTAATAGGAAAGAGTGATGAAGGCAGGAAGATATACGGAATGACAATCAATAATCCGAATACCGGTAATGCATTGAGTAAACCGGCAATATATGTCTCGGGGAATATTCACGGTAATGAACTTCAGGCAACCGAGGTTAATCTTTATCTTATTAATTACCTTTTGGTAAATTATAATCTAAACAAAGAAATTAAAAAATTAGTTGATAAGAAGTGTTTTTATTCTATTCCAATTGTCAATGTTGACGGTAGATATCATTTCTTTAAAGATGGAAATACACCAAGTACAAACAGAGGCTTAAGAATTCCTAAGGATGATGACGGTGACGGATTAATTGATGAGGATTTCCCTGATGATCTTGACGGTGATGGAAATATTTGCATGATGAGAAAGAAGGACTCCGATGGACAGTGGAAGACTAATCCTGATGATCCACGATTAATGATAAGAGTTAAGCCGGGAGAGAAGGGGGAATGGATCTTACTTGGAATGGAAGGAATAGATAATGATGGTGACGGAAGAGTTAATGAAGACAGCGAGGGATATGTTGATCCAAATCGAAACTGGGGATTTGACTGGGCACCTAATTACGTTCAAGCCGGTGCAGGTGATTATCCTTTTGAGGGTGTTGGATTAAAGGCCATTTCTGAATGGATAATGAAGAAACCGAATATTTGTATGTCATGGCATTTTCATAATTCAGGTGGAATGATACTTAGAGGTCCAAGCACAAAAACACAGGGTGAATATTTGTACGAGGATGTTAAGGTTTATGATTTTCTTGGACATAATAGCGAAAGAATTATTCCCGGATATAAATATATGGTTAGTTGGAAGGACCTTTATACGACATATGGCGATGCAGGCGAGTGGATGGCTATGACAATGGGAACTTATACCTTTATTGGAGAGCTTTTTATGGTTCAGAACGAAACTTTTAAAAGTATAAAAGAATCGAAAAAAGCAAGAAAATTTGGAGATGAAGCGGACGGTATGAAAAGATTTATGGGGAACAAAAAACGGGATATCGAGAGATTGAAATTTAATGATAATCTTGCTCAGAACTCTCTCTTTAAACCTTGGAAACCATTTAAGCATCCAACTTACGGTAATATTGAAATAGGAGGTTGGGTAAAGATGAGCTCAAGATTACCTGCTCCATTTATGTTAAAAGAATTAGTTCACAGAAATGCTTCGGCAGTAATTTTTACTGCAAAACATACACCTGAAATTTCTCTTAAAATAACAGAAATAAAAAAAATTGGCAGTAATTTATATCGTATAAGAACTAAACTTGAAAACAGTAAGGCAATACCTACGATGACAGCAGAGGCAAAGAAAAACAAAATATATCCTAAGGATATGTTAACTTTGTCAGGTAATAATATAAAGGTTGTTTCCGGCGGACTTCTTTTGGATAAATATAGAGATAAGGTAGCGTATAAGGAATATCGTCCTGAATTACAATTTTTTACGATTGGAAGTTTTGGAAAGATTAAACATCAATTTCTTGTATCAGGCTCAGGTCGTGTAACTATAAAATACAGCTCAAGGCATGCCGGACTTATAAAAAAGACCATAACTTTAAAATAAACTACATAATCGTTATAAGTAGATTGTAGTTTACTTAGTTGATATGTGTCGAATAAAGAGGATGTCTATTCTTCAAGTGCGTCAGTCTCCTCAGCATAGGTACGGATCTTGAAGCATGAAACTCGATACTCTTGACGACTAATTAAATAATGTTTTGTAATCAATATGTGTAGATTTTAACACAACCTTTTCAATTTCAATTGACTTAATACTTTTTGTAAACAGTTTAATTGTATATTGAGTTGTTATATTGTTCTAATTTACTTAGTATTTTGTCTGAATGAAAAAATTTTACATCAACAGCCCATTTTTGAATTGTATTAGAATGAAATGCCATATACAAAGGTTGTCCGTTTTTTACCTGTACCACAAGTTTATTATTCTTATTTAGATAAGCAATACTATTTTTCCTCTTAAATAGAAATCCTGGAATAATAATCTTTGATTGTAATGTTTGAATCCCAATTTTCTCGCTATATTTATTAAAATAAACTAATGCTAAATAATTATCTGAGATTTTAATTTTAATAGGGATATAACGTCTGTAAAATTCAGGCATTTTTTCAAGTTCTTTCCCGCTTCTGAAAATTGGAGTAGTACCTATATGAAAGATAATGATATCGGGGTTTTTATTTAATACATATCTCCCATTACCAAGTTCATGTGCCAAATGCCCCTTTCCAATATTTTTAGGTGGGTGTCTCGGTAAATAATAATCGTTTAACCCAAGCATATCTAAAGCAGGCAGTTCTGACCAATAAGGTATACATCCGGCAGCTGTAACAGCTAAGAGTGGTTTTTTTGTTAAGAATACATCTTTTAAAAGCAATCCTACGCTTTTCCCTTTCCATTCCCAGTTTTCATGAATAGCTCTGCGATTTTCCGTATTGTTAAATTGAGCAAATATATACGGGATAGATAATACAAAGAATAATAATAAGAAATAGTATTGCTTGTAGGGTAACCTTAATAGATATTTTGTAATTATGCAAAATGCTTCGACTAATACAAATGCAAAAACAACTATTATAGGAATAAAATGTCGATATGCTGGGAAAATATCTCCGCCTATAAAAACAATGTATGTACTCCAAAGAATTAATATTGATAGTAGATAAAAACTTTTTACATTATTCTTAGCATTAAAAATAATTAAAAAAAGAAAAATAATAGAAATGGCAGAAGCATAGCAAGGCTAATCCATATTTTTTTATTAAGATTCATTATAGCTTGATATTTCCCCCAAATTTATAATTGTATTGATCCGTAGTAAAACAGATATTCCACTCTTTATTCTTAATTAGTAGTTTTATCTAATTAACTTCCCTAAAATCTAATATTTTAATTTCATATCAGACATAAAATAAACAAAGCCCCTCGTTTATGGAATGGGGCTTTTTTTTAAATAATAAAAACATAATATTATTTTTTCATAATCTCTTTTTGCATATCTTTTGTTGCTTTTTGGACATCAGGATCAGCCATAAATTTTATTATATTAGGCTTCATTTGAGCCTTCATCATATTTTGCATTGCTTCTCCGATTTTCTTCGAAATTTCTTTGTTTTTCATTGGTTTCATAGCTTCGGGATTAGATTTTGCAAGTTCTTGTCCTTTTTTCGTAATTGAAGTCATGCTCTTTGCATATACACCCATAGCACTAATTAAATCTTCCTTTGTTTTAACGTTATTTAAAGCATCTGTATAATTATTTGTAACTTTAATCATATCATTTGCCAAAGATTCAGCATTAGAACCACCACAAGCCGTTAGTCCAAAAATAAAAACAGCTATCACTACAACCAATAAAATTTTTTTCATATTCATTTCCTCCTGTATTAATAAATGAAAGTATATTCTATACAAAAAAATTTTTTTATTCAAGTACGATTTATTCTGAAATTTTCATCAAGATTTCAGGTGTTATATAAACCTGCGACTTTAGATTTGCAACTTGTGGTGAATAAAAAAAAGTAAATTTCAGCTTTTGATGATTTTTAGGAAAATATTGCGTGTTCTCGGACCGTCGAATTCGCAAAAATAAATTCCTTGCCACTGTCCGAGTATAATTTCTCCGTTGTTGATTATTAAGGTTTCCGAAGCTGAAAAGAGACTGGACATAATATGAGACGGGGAGTTACCCTCATAATGCTTGAAATATTCTTCGTGGGGAATTTTTTTAGATATAAAATTTGTTATATCACTCATAACGGAGGGGTCTGCATTCTCATTAATTGTTATTCCTGCCGTTGTATGCGGGGTATATACGAGAATAATGCCGTCTTGTACCTCAGACTCTCTAATAAACTGTTTTACCTGTGCTGAAATATCAATAAAGGATATGTAGTCGTTTGTGCTTATTTGTATTTTTTTTTGGTAATTCATTTATAATCATTGTCGGAAAATATAATAGCTTGAAATGTTTCAATTTTTACTTCTTTTTTCCATTCATCCTGAATTAGTCCTGCTTTTAAACAGCCATAGGATAGGTATTGTTCTAAATTCCAGCCCTGCTCAACCGGTACCTGAGGTAAAAATAATCCTCTATTAAAATCCTTTGAAATAATAATTCCGTCTTTTCCTATAATAATTGAGTGGTAATCCTCTATCTCTTGAGGAACCGTGAGAATTGAAATTTCAATTGATATTTTATCTAATTCGTCTTCGGTAACTTGCGGAAACCTTGGATCCTCTGTCGCAGATGAAATTGCATTGTCAATTATTGCCGAGTAAAGAGGTTTTACGGGTAGGGGATAGCCTATGCATCCACGCAGGTCTTTGTTTTTATGCAGTGTTACAAATACGCCCCTTTTACTTTTGAATTTTTTGTTATCTGTGGTTTTTGATGGTGTTTTAACTCCTGAAACCTTAGCTTTTATAACGTTTCTGGCAAGTTTTAATAATTCTCTTTTTTCTTCATCGGTATATTCATTATTCATACAATACCTCCCTTAATATTCTAAAATAATGTCTTCGATAA
>CAYOTE010000191.1:0-4937 GCA_964406785.1 uncultured Clostridia bacterium | reverse complement strand
CGTTTTGTCTGAGGGAAAAAACATTCCGGAAGTTTGAATAAATTGACATTCCAATATGACTATGAAAATATTATATTTGTATATATATAATGATAAAAAAAGAAGTTAACTTTAAAAAATTGTATTAATATGAGAAAAAGCAATAAAGGAGGAAAAAGAATATGTTGAGTTCAATTTTAGAATTTCTTACCAATAATTGGTATATAATTGTAATAACAGGTCTTGTTATTGATTTGATTGCTCTCTTTGTCCAATATAAACAACCTAGGAAATCAATGTGGGGAAAGATTCTAGTAGGAATATTTGGGGGAACTATTGGAGGACTAGTAATATTTGGAACTGCAGGAATGGGTATCGCTATGTTGGGAACCGCAATAGGATTGCCAATATTTGTTGTTACAGGAGTATTTGGGGGAATGTTAGGACTTTGGGTTGGAAGGAATATTGGAACAAATTATGGAGGAAAATGGCAAAAACAAATAAATATTTTCCTAAGTTTGGGAACTGGCCTAACAATATTGGGACTATTAGTAGCAATATTAAATATATTTCTATAATTGTTATATACCATACTTTTTAATAACAACAGATATCTGTGATTAAGTGGCCAAAAAAATTGACATTCAAATATGATTATGAAAATATAGAATTGATATGTATAGTAATATAAAGAGGAGTTATGTTTAAAGATATGAGGCTTTGAAAAGGTACATTGATTATGGTTGATAACAGCTTTTTTAATGAACAAAAAGAACAGTCTTTGGTTAAATCGGTGATTGTGGCTAAATACTTTGATGTTTGGGCTCGTGTTATCATTAATACTCAAAAACGTTATCCTGATAAACCACAAAAGATCGCGTATATAGACCTTTTTGCTGGTCCTGGACGTTATAAAGATAATACTCAATCAACGCCTTTAAAAATATTAACAAATGCTATTGAGAAACAATATTTAAGAGAAAGATTAGTTCTGATATTCAATGATAAAGATGAGAATAATGCAAAAACATTGGAGAAAGCAATTAATGGAATTCCTGGGATAGCAAAACTTAAGTTCCGACCAAAAGTATACAATAATGAAGTTGGTGAAGATATAGTTAAAATGTTCGAAAATATGAGATTTATTCCTACTCTCTTTTTTGTTGATCCTTGGGGATATAAAGGACTTTCTCTTCGCCTTGTGAATTCTGTACTCAAAGATTGGGGGTGTGATGCCATTTTTTTCTTTAATTATAACCGTATCAATATGGGAATTAACAATAATGCTGTTAACTCACATATAAAGGCTTTATTTGGTGAACAAAGAGTAGCAAAATTACGTAAAAAATTGAAAAATAAGAAATCAATAGAACGTGAGCTATTTATAGTAGAAGAGCTTTGTCTAGCGTTAAAGTCATATGGATCAAGATACGTTTTGCCTTTCAGGTTTAAAAACGCCATGGGAAATAGAACAAGTCATCATTTGGTTTTCATAAGCAAACATTTCCGTGGCTATGAAATAATGAAAGATATTATGGCTTGTGAAAGTACAGACAATGAACAAGATGTGCCATCTTTTGAATATAACCCCGCAGATTTTCTACCAAAACAGATGTTATTATTTAAACTTTCTCGTCCACTTGATGAGTTAAAGGAAGATTTACTATCTACATTTAAAGGTCTAACCATAGCTATGAAAAAAATATATGAACAACACAGCGTGGATACCCCATACATAAAAAAGAATTACAAAGATGTTTTGCGGCAACTTTATGATGATGAAATTATTGAAGCACGATCCAAAAAAGGGAAAGTACCGAGAAAAGGAACCTTTGGAGATGAGATTATAGTAACATTTCCCGAATAGGAGGGGAAAATGGCCTTAAGCAAAATAGAATGGACAGAATCTACTTGGAATCCCGTCACTGGTTGTACAAAGATTAGCGATGGTTGTAAAAACTGTTATGCTGAGCGTATGGCAAAGAGATTAAAAGCTATGGGCCAGCCTAATTATATAAAGGGCTTTCAGGTTTCCTTGCATGACCATATTTTGGAGTATCCTTTAAAATGGAAAAAACCACAAACAATTTTTGTTAATTCTATGAGTGATTTGTTTCATGAAGACATTCCTGAATCGTTTATTTTCAAAGTTTTCGATGTTATGGAAAAAGCAAATTGGCATCATTTTCAAATTTTGACAAAACGTTCTGGAAGATTAAGAGAATTGGCACCAAGATTAAGTTGGCCAAAAAATATATGGATGGGAGTAAGTGTGGAAAATGAAAAGGTCGCATTTAGAATTGATGATTTAAGAGATATTCCCGCTTCAATAAAATTCCTCTCATTAGAACCTCTGATAGGTCTTCTTGAAAACATAGATTTAACAAGAATTGATTGGGTTATCGTTGGTGGCGAGTCTGGGCCTGGAGCAAGGCTAATGAAAAAGGAATGGGTAATGAAAATAAAAACACAATGCTTGGAACAAGGAGTTCCTTTCTTTTTTAAACAATGGGGCGGTGCAAACAAAGGAAAAACAGGAAGATTACTGGAAGGTAGAACATGGGATGAAATGCCGATTGAACTGACAACTTATTATAATAAGAAAATTAAGCATGACAAATCGCTCTACCCGACCGCTATTCCGCTTGCACTTCATAACGGCAGGTGAGATTAGTTGTTAGGCATTAGGAGAAAACAATGGGAACTCTGCTGTACAGTAGTGCATTTTATCTGAGAAAAGAATAGACGATCAAGCTAAAGCGATTGACATTTCAATAGTATTGTGAAAATATATTGTTGAAATGTATAAAGTGTTGAAGGGGTTAGATGTTGAGGATAAATAACGATAGATTAAGTCAGAAATGGAGAACATTTTAATGTCAAACATTCTAAAAGCTATAATAAATATCACAGAAAATCCAATCATTGAGTTAAAGAATAATTATTCTGGGAGGAACACAATAAATAATATTGGAGAAGCTCTTGAAGCATATATTCAAGATGCATTTGCTAATACGATAAATTGGGTCAATTTAAACAGCAGGAAACAAGCGATTTCTAATACATTTGCGTATTTAGGTAATCAAAATAATCCTCCGGATATAATTCTCAAAAATGGAGATGCAATTGAAGTTAAAAAAATTCAAAGTAAGGGTTCTGCCATTGCTCTTAATAGTTCGTATCCAAAGCATAAATTATTTTCAACAGATAGCCGAATAACTGAAGCATGTAAAACTTGTGAAGAATGGGATATCAAAGATATTATTTATGTTGTGGGGGTGACTTCAGATAAAAATTTGAAACACTTATGGTTTGTATATGGCGATTGTTATGCAGCTAGCCAAAATGTGTATTCTATAATTGGAGAAAAAATAAAGAATGGCATTCTTGAAATTTCTGATATTGAATTTTCCGAAACAAGAGAATTAGGGAGAATCAATAAAGTTGATCCTCTAGGTATTACAAATTTACGCATCAGAGGTATGTGGCATATTGATAACCCTCTTAAAGTGTTTGATGATGTTTATAATGCTGATGAATCAAATTCATTTAATTTATCTTGTATTATGAGAAAAGAAAAATTTGATTCGTTCAGCAAAAGCGATAGGGATCAAATAAATAGAAATTCAAATATTTCTATTAATGACGTTAAAATTAAAAACCCTGATAATCCAGCACAATTGTTGGATGCGAAGCTAATAACAGTAGGAGTGAGGGAATGAAGCTAATTTCACTCTTTTCAGGAGCTGGCGGACTGGACAAAGGGTTTGAAGCTGCAGGTTTTCAAACTTTGTGGGCAAATGAATACGATAAAGATATTTGGGAGACTTTTGAGAATAACTTTCCACAAACAACTTTAGATAGGCGTTCTATTCGAAATGTGTCTTCTAATGAAATCCCTGATTGTGATGGAATAATTGGAGGACCGCCCTGCCAAAGTTGGAGTGAGGCAGGAGCGTTAAGAGGAATTGAAGATAAAAGGGGGCAATTGTTTTTTGAATTTATAAGAATATTACGAGACAAAAGACCAAAGTTTTTCTTAGCGGAAAATGTTTCGGGAATGTTGGCCTCTCGCCATACAGAAGCATTAAAGACTATTAAAGAATTATTTATTAAAAGCGGGTATATTTTATCTTTCAAACTTTTAAATGCGGTTGATTATGGTGTTCCTCAAGATAGAAAGCGTGTTTTTTTTATTGGAATTCGAGAAGATTTAAATTTTTCTTTTAAATTTCCAAAGCCATTGGCTCATAAACTGGTTTTAAAAGATCGTATCTTTGATATTCAAAATTCTGCACTTCCAGCAAAGGAGAAACAAAAAACAAATGGCGATAATTGTTTTTTACCAAATCATGAGTATATGACAGGTGGTTTTTCAACTATTTATATGTCCAGAAATAGAGTGAGAAGTTGGGATGAGCCATCTTTTACAATTCAAGCCGGAGGGCGTCATGCCCCTATACACCCCCAAGCACCAAAAATGAAATTTGTTGAACAAAACAAAAGGATCTTCGTTGAAGGAAAGGAACATTTATACAGACGGTTAAGTATCCGTGAGTGTGCAAGAATTCAAACTTTCCCTGATGATCATATCTTTTACTATAAAAACTTAATGGCAGGATATAAAATGGTTGGAAATGCTGTTCCCTGTAATTTAGCTTATTATTTAGCTAAATCAATTAAGTATCAAATACAAGAAAATGAAAAAACACTAAACAAATCGTTGCACATAGGTAAATTTTCCACTCCACTACAAGCGCGGACTAATAAGCCTAAACGTTATATTTGGGAAAGAATTAAGTGAAAAAGAAAAATATAAATACTTTGAATATATATTGAACAAAGGGGTCGGTGCTGTACGGTAGTGCGTTTTGTTAGACAAAAAGAAAAAACGATTAAGCTGAAAAATTGACATTTCTATATGACTATGAAAATATAATATTGATATTTATAGCTAT
>CAYOTE010000190.1:0-4956 GCA_964406785.1 uncultured Clostridia bacterium | reverse complement strand
AATATTAAGAGATTGTGAAATTGATAAGAGAGATTTACTCAAGCGTATATAAAATTAGAACAAATCGCTCGAGTGGATTAGGGGCTACTAAGCGGCTCTTTAAGACTTTGGTTTTAACATAAGTTTTAATAATGCAAAGGTTGTCAGCATTAATCTCCCGAGCCCTCAGCTTTGCGTTCGGCATTAATCATATTTATGACAAATAAAAAATTAATAAGCACAATCCTGTGGGCTATTGCATGGTTGTCATTAGGAACGTATATAACCAGTATAACTCAAGAAGATTCCGCATCTTTACTGGGATATGGTGCTGCATTTATTGCATTTCTTTACGTTGATATTTACATCCATGAATTCGGTCATGTTTTCTCAGCAATAATTGTAAAATTTCCAATCAAACGAGTTACAATAGGAACAGGTAGAGAAATCATTAGAACTGATATTGGTGGAATATCCTTAGTCATAACAAATGGTTTTTCTGGTGGAATGACTTATATAGGAACTGTAACAAATAAACATCTCAAATTGCGGTATTTTGTTTATGTAATAGGTGGACTGGCATTCCAAATTCTTGCTATTTGTACATTGCTTGTGGCTTTTCGCGTATGTCCTTCTGAACTTTTTGATGTAAAACAATTATCGTTACTTCATGTATTTGTATATTCAAACATCTTATTGCTTATACTAAATATTTATCCTTATAGTTTTTTACTTTCAGGAATTCCTGTTCCAAATGATGGGGCTAGGCTTATTAAATTGCCATTTCTTAAATCGGCAGATATTCAGGGAATTTTAGCAGCAGGTGATATTTTTGAAGCTTTCGAAATGTTTGAGGCAAAACAATATCAAGATGCTAAAATTGGTTTTCAAAAATGTGTCAGGGACTATCCTTCTGTATTGATACCCAAAATTAATTTATCCTCTATATACATTAAGGAGTTGCAATTTTCCAAAACTATCCACTACCTTGAATCAATTATAGAAATGTATCGCAAAGATCCATATCGGTTTTTTATCTACAATAATCTTGCGTGGGCATATCTTTTGAGCAATAGCCCTCAAGCACTCGACAAAGCAGACAAATACTCAAAACGAGCTATTGAATGCAATCCTCACCGGCGCAGTTTTTCGTAATTCTGTCTTGTTAAGAAACTCACAGGTAATTCAAATATGATTGCTATAAATCCCGCAAACCCCTCATACCGATCGTTATCGTGCGACGTTCAACTCTGATGAGCAATATTTTATTATTGACACCTGTCACGTATCGGTTTACAATAATTTTATATGATTAAAAGATTCAAACATAAAGGGCTTAGACAATTATTTGAATCTGGTATTTTAAAGAGTGTTAATCCAAGCCACGTAACGCGACTCAGGAAGATTCTTGCTCTTCTTGAAACGGCTGAAACTCCTGAAGATATGGATTTGCCTGGTCTTGGGTTACATCGACTCAAAGGTAAACGCAAAGAAACTTGGACTGTTCAAATCACTGGTAACTGGCGCCTGACATTCAGGTTTCAAAAGGGCGATGCCTTTGACATTAATTATGAGGATTATCATTAGGGAGGTATTAAAATGCGTATGTTTAACCCGCCTCACCCCGGAGAAATTATAAGAGAGTTTTGTGTTGAGCCACTCAATCGGAGTATAACAGATTTAGCCAAAATGCTTGGTGTTAGTAGAAAGACTTTTTCAGCCCTTTTAAATGGGCATTCAGGTATTAGCCCTGAAATGGCATTGCGATTATCAAAAGTATTTGGTCGTTCCCCTGAAGGATGGCTCCGACTTCAGATTCAATATGATTTATGGAGGACCAGACAATCTGTCAATATTGAAAATTTAAAACGTATAGAGGCTGCATAAACAAATAAAGGATAACCTGTCAGTTCAGGTGACAGCCAGGGTCTTCGCCGCTCTATCAAGTTGTTGTAAAATTGAAAGATATAATTTTAAGCAAAGGTTGTTGCAACCCTGGCTGCACCTGACTTCTGCGTTCTGCATCCTAAGCCACCAATAATCCCAGTTTGACAAATAATTATAATATACTTATTATATAAATATGAATAAATTGACTTTCTCTTGGGATGATAATAAAAATATATCAAACAAACAGAAACATGGAATTTCATTTGAAGAAGCTCAAACTGTATTTTTTGATGAAAATGCTATTGAATTTGATGACCCTGATCATTCTATCAATGAAGAGAGATTTATTCTTTTGGGTTTAAATCAAAACCTTAAAATTTTAGTTGTATGCCATTGCTACCGTAAAGATGACACTGAAATTCGAATTATCACAGCGAGAAAAGCAACTAAAAAAGAACAAAAAGTTTATTTCAGGAGGTTATCATGAGAAAAGAATATGATTTTGATAAAATGGCAGGAAGGCGGAACCCTCATGCTAAAAATTTAAAAAAGCAAGTAACAATGCGTATGGGGGTGGATATTATAGAATACTTTAAAAATTTAGCAGAAGAAACAGGTGTGCCATATCAAAATTTGATTAATTTATATCTACGTGATTGCATTCAATCAAATAGAAAACTTTCCCTGAATTGGACACCATAAAATGCAGAACAAATCGATGGAGAAGGATTTTTAAAAGCGATGCCGCTTTTAAAAACCTCTCATCTCAAGTGTTAGCAGTACCAAAATATATATAGGACAAATAATGCCTCATTTTTTAGTACATTGCTCTGAAAGTATTTTTAAATTACATTCTGAAGAAGAGATTATCGAGAAGGTTCACTCGGCTGCAAAATCAACTGAACTGTTTAATGAAAATGATATAAAAGTAAGAGTTAATTCGTTTAAGAAATATTCAACGGGGAATAATATTGAAGACTTCATCCATGTGTTTTCTCATATAATGGAAGGTCGAAATAATGAGAAAAAAGCAGATTTATCTAGAAAAATAGTCCAAGGATTAACATCATTGTTACCTGCTGTGCCGAATATAGGGGCTAATGTTATAGAATTCGAAAATGCCAATTATTGCAATAGAAATAAGCTTTAATCTAGAAATGCTGGTAACAAATCGTTCAACTTGACCGTCGCATAAAACGCGCCGATCAAGTTAACTCAAACGTTAACTTTTCAATATTACTAAACCCATGGAAATTAAAGTCAGACCAATTGAGATAACAACAAATGACCCTTTTGCACATGACGACTTAGATAGAGAACCTGAGATCTCAAATTTGTCAGAATTATTGGTTAATGTTGAGACCCCTCTTGTATTGGCACTTAATGCAAAGTGGGGAGCAGGGAAAACAACATTTGTCAAAATGTGGCAAATTTACTTAGAGACTAAAGGAATAGTATCTTTATATTTTAATGCTTGGGAGAAAGACTTTGCTAGTGATCCATTAATAGCTTTCCTGGGTGAATTAAATCAAAGTATCAATACAATTATTGGGAAGGATAAAAGGAAGAAAAAAATTTGGGAGAATACAAAAAAAATAGGCGGGCATATTGCCAAACGTAGTATACCCGTTGCTGTAAAATTAGGGACAGCAGGTCTAGTAGATGCAGACAAATTACTTGAGGATGAGCTTTCAGGATTAACAAAGAAAATAGCTGAAGATGCAGTTAAAAATTATGAACAAACCAAAGGGTTAGTCACTGAATTTAAAACAAGCTTGAACAAGATATTTGAGAAAGAAAAAGATACAGTACATATGCCAATATTTGTCTTTGTTGATGAATTAGACCGATGTCGTCCAACCTATGCTCTTGAATTACTAGAAAGAATTAAGCACCTGCTTGATATCGAAAATTTAGTATTTGTGTTGTCTATAGACAAGAATCAACTTTGTAATTCTATAAAAACGGTATACGGGCAAGACATAGACTCAATTAATTATTTAAGGCGATTCATTGATCTTGAATACCATTTAAAAACACCAAATAAAGAAAAATATTTACTAACTATCTATAAAAAATTTGGTTTTGACAGTTTTTTTGAATCACGAAATGCATATGATGCATTTCGATACGAGAAAGATTCTTTTTGGAAAATTTTAAAAATATTGGTTGATGGATTTGATCTAAGTCTAAGAGAAATTGAACAAATATTTACAAAAATATACTTAGTAATATTATCAACCAAAATCAATATTCATTTATACACTCCCTTATTATTAACTCTTATTTTTCTAAAAGAAAAAAATAGTAAATTATATTTCGAATACATAAATCCATCTTCTAATGGGGATGAAGTTATACGTTTTTTAAGAAAAATTATTCCAGATGAAAAAAGAATTTCTATGTATCCTTTTGCCTTACTTGAAGGGTTCATAATTGCTTCTAAAAAGAACAGACACGAAGAATCAAACTCAAAAATACTAGAAGAAATGAAAGAAATTATTGTAAATGAAAAATCCAACCATGAGCAGAGAGGTTATGCTGATTGGGTTATAGAAATCGTGAAGAAACCAATTGACTGGAGAAGTGGCATAGTCCTTAAGGATCTTATCAAAAGAGTAGAAATGGCAGAGAATTTTCAAATGGAAGAATAAAAAATAAGTTAACAAATCACTTAACGCTGACCCCAAGCAACGCGGTTTTTCAAATGCCCTTGGTAGGTTATTCAAGCTCACGGCTTCGTGTCAAGTGGTTGCTAAAATGCTTGGGGCAGGTTAGCTCGAACGTTCATGGCGGCTGCGCCGCCATGAATCCCGGTGCTGACTTCGTCCAGCCCCTTGCCCAGTCGCCTCTGGCGCCTGAACAAGGAGCTGGACCGGTCACCGCGAACTTTTAAATCAAGCTACGCTTGCTTTAAAAGCCCACGGCGCCGGTCAGCACCGGGATTATAAATTTCTTAGAAAAAGCTATGCGGGTATGAGGAACTGCAATGCCAAAAGAAGCTATTAACCACATATAGAGTAGAGGTAAAGAGTGAGTGCGTCGTTTAAAATAAGAAAAACTGACCCAGGTGAGTATCCAGAAATT
>CAYOTE010000189.1:1532-4965 GCA_964406785.1 uncultured Clostridia bacterium | reverse complement strand
TTGTAAAAATCATTATATTTTAAATTACTGAGATTAATTTCATTAGGCAATTCAACAAATTTCAAACCATGCTGAATTGCAACGGATTTATATTCCCACGCATAATCTAAAAATCCCGATTTTAATAATGAAATAAGCTCAACGGATTTTGGTCTGATATTTTTTAAAGGCCTATTTGCCGTAATCTTTTTATAAAGTCCGGGTGATTTATAGTATTTTTCCGCAAGCTTTATAGAAATAATTGTTCTATATCCGCATGGATCTATATCGGGTGAAGCTTGTCCCCAGTTAATCTCCTTTGATTGGAGAATTTTATACCAATTTGCAGGATTAATTTTATTTGCAAATTTACTTTTTGGAGTATAGCATATAACCATTTCGTTTGAAGCAAACTTATAAGATTTGTAAGAAAATTTCGGGCTTAACATCTCATCAATAAGCGTATAGTCGGCAGAAGCAAAAATATCGGTATATGAACCGGCATCAACTATCATTCTTGCTAACTTTCTACTACCGCCAATAATTCGTTGAATATCAATATCAGGATATTTTATTTCAAAAGCCTTTTCAATTTTCATAAAAGGCACAGTTAAGCTTCCGGCATGAAAAACAAGCAATTTTGTCTTTGCAAAAGATACACTCGTAGCCAATACCAACATTAAAATAAACAAACAACTTTTTTTCATTTTGATTTTACCTCCAAATATTTCTAAGAAAATCATTCTCTATAATAACCATAAATAACACAAAACAATCGAAAGGTCAATAAATTGTTTCTCTAAAATTTTGATAAAAAGTTTCATCTAAGATAAAATAATGTAAAACATTGCGATATTCATTATATCATCGTATAATAGTTCAATTAAGGAGGATTACTAATGGACGAAAATAGTACAATTAATAAGGTAACTCTTCCGGAGAACGCTTACCGGAAATTAAATGACGGAGAGGAATATAAACCTATTATTCCCGATGAAACCAATATGAAGGAGTTAACTCCATGGTCTATTTTATGGGGAATGTTTTATGCAGTGTTATTTTCTGCCGCTGCGGCTTATCTTGGTTTAAAGATTGGACAGGTTTTTGAAGCTGCCATTCCGATTGCAATTCTTGCAGTTGGTGCATCAACTGTGTTTAAGCGAAAAAATGCACTTATGGAGAATGTTATTATACAATCAATAGGCTCAAGCTCGGGTGTAATTGTTGCAGGTGCAATTTTTACTATTCCAGGGCTCTATATATTGGGAATTGAGGCTTCTTTTATTCAAATTTTCTTAGCATCTCTCTTTGGCGGTTTTCTTGGAATTCTCTTTCTTTTACCGTTTAGAAAATACTTTGTAAAGGATATGCATGGAGAGTTCCCGTTTCCCGAAGCTACTGCAACAACGGAAGTCTTAGTAGCGGGTGAATCTGGAGGCAATCAGGCAAAAATCCTTGTAAAAGCATTGTTAATAGGAGGTATTTATGATTTTTTTATATCCGGTTTTGGATTTTGGAAAGAAAAAATATCTTCAACTGTAATTCCCTGGGGGCAAAAACTCTCTTCATCGGTTAAGTTGGAAATTAGCTTTATAACAAGTTCTGCTGTTATGGGACTTGGATATATAATAGGACTTAAATATGCATTAATAATAGCTGCAGGGTCATTTTTGGCATGGTGGGTATTTATTCCGGCTGTTTTTTATATAGGTCAATATATACCCGGTCCGATACTTGGTGCTGAACAGGCAATATCAAATATGTTGCCCGGAGAAATATTTTCTAATTATGTCAGACATATCGGCATAGGCGGTATTGCAGCAGCTGGAATTATAGGAATAATAAAATCAAGAAAAATAATATACGGTGCCTTTAAATTGGCAGGGAATGAAATTCTCGGCAAGAAAGACGGAGCTACCAAAGTTACAGAAACCGGACGTACTCAACAAGATATAAGTATGAAATGGAATATGGTTCTGATAGTGGGAACCGTATTAGGAATATTTACATTTTTTTTAATATTTGTATTACATGGTAATCTAATACACGCTCTTATAGGTTTTGCTATTGTAACTATAATTTCGTTTCTATTTACTACCGTTGCGGCAAGAGCAATTGCAATAGTTGGTACAAATCCTGTTTCTGGAATGACATTGATGACATTGATAATAACATCAGTTGTATTAGTTGGCATTGGTTTAAAAGGAAATGACGGAATGCTTGCCGCATTATTAATCGGTGGTGTTGTTTGTACTGCCCTATCAATGGCAGGTGGTTTTATTACGGATTTGAAGATAGGATATTGGATAGGTACTACGCCAAAACATCAGGAAAGGTATAAATTTTTAGGAAGGCTCTTATCAGCAGCAGTAGTCGGTTTGGTAATATTGATGCTGTATAAGACCTATGGTTTTGGACCGCATGGACTTGAAGCACCTCAAGCATCTGCAATGGCTGCCGTATTAAAACCGTTGATGACAGGACAGCCTGCTCCATGGTTACTGTATCTTGCCGGTGTTATGCTTGCAATAATTCTCGAATTTATAGGCATTCCTCCTTTGGCGTTTGCTCTTGGAATGTATCTCCCCCTGTATTTGAATACCCCGATACTTGCCGGTGGAATAATTGCTCATTTTGTTGCAAAGAGTTCTAAAGACAAAGAGCTTGTTGCAAAAAGAAAAGAGCGAGGAACACTTATTGCCTCAGGTTTCATTGCCGGAGGTGCTATTATGGGTGTCTTAGCCGCAACCATTATTTATATAGGACAAAAGATGTTTGGTGAGGGTTGGACAATAATGAAGGCAATCGGAACGGAGCATTGGGTTGAATCCAAGGGTGCTGAATATCTTGGCATAGTAATGTTTGCCTTACTGTTATTTTATCTATACTGGGATTCAAAGCGTGTTTCAACGGATGAAAAATAATATATAAAAATGAAAAATAAAGTACTCATACTCGATTTTGGCTCTCAATATACGCAACTTATAGCAAGAAGAGTCAGAGAATTTGGTGTTTATTCGGAAATTGTACCTTTTAATTACGATTTAAAAAAAATCCGTGAGTTTAATGCCGATGCAATAATTTTTTCCGGTGGTCCTTCAAGTGTTTATGATAAGGGTGCACCGGAAATTGATAAGAAAGTATTTAATTTACAAATTCCTATTCTCGGTATTTGTTACGGACTTCAATTAATTGCCGTACACTCACAGATGAAGGTAGAGGGTGCAAAAGAAAGAGAATACGGACTTGCAAAATTGCAATTATTAAAAAAGTCTCTTCTCTTGGAGGGCATAAATGATAATTGTTCCGTGTGGATGAGTCATGGTGATAAAATTTCTCAATTTCCCGATGATTTCACGGTAACAGGGAGAACAAAAAACACAGAGATAGCTGTAATTGAATCGGATAAAAGAAAAATATACGGTGTTCAATTTCATCCTGAAGTTGTTCATAC
>CAYOTE010000189.1:0-1522 GCA_964406785.1 uncultured Clostridia bacterium | reverse complement strand
CAGCCGAGGGTAAAACGTTAATCTCAAATTTTCTCTTTAAAATTGCAAATCTTAAGGCTTCATGGAGTATGAAAAACTTTATTTTGTCATCGATAGAAAAGATAAGAGAGCAGGTAGGTAAGGAAAAGGTTATTCTTGGACTAAGTGGAGGCGTTGACTCTACCGTTCTTGCTCTCCTATTAAAAAAGGCAATAGGTGAACAATTAATACCTGTTTTTGTTGATACGGGGCTATTGCGTAAAGATGAATTTTCAGACCTAATGTATAAGTTTAAAAATGAACTCGACTTAGATGTTATAGGTCTTGATGCCTCTGAAGACTTTCTTGGTAAACTTAAAAATATAAGAGAACCGGAAAAAAAGAGAAAAATCATAGGGAAAACCTTTATAGAAGTTTTCGCAAAAGAAGCTGAGAATTTCGGCAAAATAAAGTATTTTTCTCAGGGAACCTTATATCCTGATGTCATTGAGTCCGTATCTGTAAAGGGACCTGCCGCAACAATCAAGAGTCATCATAATGTTGGGGGGCTTCCTAAAAAGATGAACTGGGAGCTAATAGAACCGTTTAGAGAACTATTTAAAGATGAGGTACGAGAAATAGGAAGAGAATTAAAACTCGATGAAAAATTTGTAAATCGTCATCCCTTTCCCGGTCCGGGACTTGCAATAAGAATAATCGGGGCAGTTAGCAAGAAAAAGGTTAAAACACTTCAAGAGGCTGATGCAATTTTGAAACAAGAGCTTGATAATTTTGGTTTATACAACGATATATGGCAGTCGTTTGTAGTCTTGCTTCCTGTTAAAACGGTTGGCGTAATGGGTGATGTAAGAACTTATGAAAATGTTGCAAGTATTAGGTTAGTTACGAGTGTTGACGGTATGACAGCAGACTGGTACTACCCTCCCGAAGATTTCTTAAGAACGGTTTCAACAAGAATTGTCAATGAAGTAAAGGGGATAAACAGAATTACATATGACCTGACATCAAAACCACCCGGAACAATTGAGTGGGAATAAAATAGGGTTTGTGAAAAAAAAGAACTAATAAGGTACGGAGTCCATGCTGTTTTCTTTGTTTTTTATCTCCCGATAAGTTTTGAGGGAAACAAAAATATTGCTCTTATAAATTCAAATACTCCGGTTGTAATTATCCCCAAGAGCCTGAAAGGAAGCATAAGTAACCAAATAAACGGATATAGTGCCAATAGCAATAGTGCAATCGGCCAACATAAAATTAAAAGAATAAACCATAGTAATATTTTAGTCATCTTATAATATCTCCTAATAACTATTAAACGTAGAAAATAATTTTTAGTTCTTTCATGAAATTTAGAAAAATTAAGATCAGTCTGGAATTTTCATCCAAATTGCAGTAAGTTTTGATAAAAATTTCAGGCTCAGGATAAAAAGTTTTAAAAAAATGATGTAACATGGTACAATTTGCCAATGATATGGTTACAAAATGTAATTATTATTGCAATTGGATTTTTGCTATCTCGTATATTTATTGAAGAAGAAATACA
>CAYOTE010000188.1:0-5010 GCA_964406785.1 uncultured Clostridia bacterium | reverse complement strand
TTAACCGATAGCGAAAAGAAATGTTTGAACGAAATTTATAATGGATTTCAAAAAAGTTCACCTGAGATAAAGATAGTATTAACATCCTACTTTGGCTCTATTGAACAAAATATTGATATAATAAATCAATTACCGGTCAATGTATTTCATATTGATTTATCTGATAATCGAGAAGACTTAGATAAATTATTATCAAGTTTTCCAAAGGATATGACTCTTTCCATGGGAGTAGTGAACGGGAGAAATATATGGAAAAATGATTTTTCAAAATCTTTGGATATAATTCGCAAGGCAGTAGATAAATTAGGTCTTAATCGTATTTGGATTGCCCCTTCTTGTTCTTTAATTCATTGTCCGATTGACATTGAATTGGAAAAAGACAGCAAATATCTTACGCCTGAAGTTAAAGACTGGATGGCTTTTGCAAAACAAAAATTAAAAGAGGTTAATACTTTAAGGCAGTTGATAAACAATCCCGAAAAAACAGAATTATTAGAACAAAACATATTATCCCTCGAAGCACGGAAAAAAGCTAAAGGTTTTGTTATAGAAAAGGTAAAAGAAGCGTTAAATAGTATAAAGGATACCGACTATTCCAGAAAAAATCCGCATAGTGTCAGAAAAGAAAAACAAAAAACCTTAAATTTACCACTGTTACCCACAACTACCATCGGCTCTTTTCCGCAAACATCTTATATTCGTTCTTTACGCCGTAAGTATAAGAAAGGATTAATAGAAAAAAAGACTTATGAGGCCAAAATAAAGGAAGCTATTTTATCTCTTTTATCATGGCAAGATGAACACGGACTTGACGTTTTTGTGCATGGTGAATATGAGAGAAATGATATGGTTGAATATTTTGCAATGTTTTTAAACGGTTATGCCTTTACACAAAATGGTTGGGTGCAAAGTTACGGTACTCGCTATGTAAAACCTCCGGTTATTTATGGAGATGTCTCACGTAAAGAGCCAATGACCGTGAACTGGATTAAATTTGCAAATGAAACGGCTACAAAGGCAGTAAAAGGTATGCTTACCGGACCTGTGACTATGATGCAGTGGTCATTTGTCAGAGATGATCAGAGTAAAGAAGAGACTCTATTACAATTAGCTCTTGTAATAAGAGATGAGGTTAAAGATTTGGAAGAGGCCGGTATTTCTATAATTCAAATTGATGAACCCGCATTTAGGGAAGGAATGCCTCTAAATACTTCGGCACAGGATAGATATTTTAAAATGGCAAGTAAAGCGTTTCGTCTATCATCATCAGGCGTTCAAGATAAAACTCAAATTCACACCCATATGTGTTATTCCGAATTCAATGAAATTATTGAGTGGATAAGCTCAATGGATGCGGATGTTATAACCATTGAAGCCTCAAGATCCAAAATGGAATTATTGGAAGCTTTTACCGATTTTGAATATCCCAATGATATAGGACCGGGAATATACGATATACATTCGCCGAGAGTTCCGAAGGTTGAAGAAATAACGTCCTTATTGCGTAAGGCTTTGGAATATATTCCGGCAGAGCGTTTATGGGTAAATCCCGATTGCGGATTAAAGACCAGAGGATGGGAAGAGGTGGATGAATCTTTGCAAAATATGGTTGTGGCAACAAAGACATTGAGAAAGGAATTAAATAGGTAATAATCATGAAATCTAAAGAAATTAAGGAATTAATGAGTGCAATGAAACAGAACGGTATTGCACGTTTAAAATGGAAAAGAGGGTGGAATAGCATAGTCTTAGAGCAGGAAATTATTAAAAACGAAGTTATGAGTTCCGATACTTCCTACAATAAAAAAAATCAGTCAATCTCAAATCAAGAACCTAATGGTAGGATAGAACAAGTAACCGTATCGAAACAGGATATTAGTTTCGAAAACATTCCCGAAAAAGATGATAATTCAGGTAATCTTCATCTGATAAAATCTCCCCTAATAGGAACTTATTATGAGGCATCCGAGCCGGAAGCTGCTCCGTTTGTAAAGGTCAATGATATTGTTAATGTAGGTGATACTCTGTGTATAGTAGAAGCAATGAAGAGTATGAACGAAATTAAAGCTGATGTTAGCGGAACAATAGTTGAAATAGTTGGTGAAAATGGCAAGCTTATTGAATACGATGCCGTGTTATTTAAAATAAAAGTTTAGGTATAAAATGTTTAAAAAAATTTTAATTGCTAATCGAGGAGAGATTGCCGTTCGTATTATTAGAGCTGCTAAGGAAATGAATATTGAAACAGTAGTAATTTATTCCGAAGCCGATAGGAATATGCCGGCTGTGAAGATGGCTGACCAAGCTGTTTTTATAGGTAAATCTCCTCTAACGGAGAGTTATCTTAATTATCAACGTGTTCTGTCGGCAGCTTTGGCATCGGGAGCGGAGGCTGTTCATCCCGGCTACGGTTTATTTGCCGAGAATGCTGATTTTGCTGAGGCTTGTATTGCCTTAGGCTTAAAATTCATAGGTCCCTCACCCGATGTAATACTTAATATGGGTGATAAAACTATAGCAAGAGAACTTATGAAAAAGGGAGGAATACCAGTAGTACCGGGTACAGATAAACCCATAAAAGAGGAGGAGTTAAAACAGGTTGCAAAGGAGATTGGCTTTCCTATAATGATGAAGGCTGCTGTTGGTGGTGGTGGTAAGGGCATGAGAATTATCAACGACGAAAAAGAGTTGCTTCATGTCTATCCCATGGCAGTTGAAGAGGCAAGGAAAAGCTTTGGTGATTCACGCATTTTTCTTGAAAAATATATATCGAAGGTTAAGCATATTGAAGTTCAAATAATATCCGATAAATACGGTAATCATGTTCATCTTTATGAGCGGGACTGTTCATTGCAACGAAGACATCAAAAGGTAGTTGAGGAAGCTCCTGCTTTGATTTTAACTGAAGATATTCGTTTGGAATTGACGGCACAGGCAATAGAAGTGGCTAAGTTGGCAGGATATGATTCCGTAGGCACAATTGAATTTCTGTATGATCAAGATAAAAAAGAATTTTATTTTATTGAAATGAACACACGAATTCAAGTAGAGCATCCTATAAGTGAGGCAATTACGGGAATTGATTTGGTCAAGGAGCAAATTTCTATTGCGGCAGGCAATAAATTAAGCTTTAATCAAAACGAAATTAAAAAGGAAGGACATGCAATAGAATGTCGTATTAATGCAGAAAATCCTGATAATAATTTTTGTCCGTCCCCCGGCAAGATTAACAAATATTGGGAACCCGGAGGTCTCGGCGTAAGAATAGATTCCGGTATTTGCAGTGGTATTGAGATAACACCGTTTTACGATGCCTTATTACTCAAGATTATTACAAAGGGGAAAAACAGACAGGAAGCTTTGAAAAAAATGGAAGTTGCTTTAAAAGAGTGTATCGTTGATGGGATTAATACAAATATTAATTTTTTATCAAGATTATTGGACAATGATGAGGTTGTATCAGGGAAATATAATACCCAAACTATTGCCAATATGTTAAACGGAGGCAAGAAATGAAACTTAAGCTTTTTTGCAAGTGCAAGAAATGTAATACTCAGCATTTTTCTATGTTTTTAAAAAAGACATACTACATATGCAATAAATGTGGTGAACATTTCAGATTATCCCCATCTAAGAGAATACATATCTTATTAGACAAAAATTCCTTCAAAGAAATGGATGAGAATCTTTCAAGTAAAAATATCCTTGATTTTCCGGATTATGTTGAAAAATTAAAAAAAGCAGAGAAAAACAGTTCACGAAAAGAAGCTATTGTTACGGGAATTGCTAAGATAAAGGAATTTCCTGTTGCTATAGGTATAATGAATCCTGAGTTTATGATGGGTTCTATGGGAACAGTTGTCGGGGAAAAAATAACAAGAATGATAGAGTATGCAATCTCTCATAAATTACCGGTAATACTTATTACGGCGTCTGGCGGTGCAAGAATGCAAGAGGGAATATTTTCTTTGATGCAAATGGCAAAAACCGCTTCGGTAATTCGTAAACTAAATGACAAAGGTTTGCCTTTTTTTACACTGTTAACCGACCCTACTACCGGTGGGGTTTCAGCCTCGTTTGCGATGTTGGGTAATGTTATAATTGCGGAGCCTGAGGCGTTAATAGGATTTGCCGGTCCACGAGTAATTGAACAGACAATCAGGCAAGAACTGCCGAAAGGTTTTCAACGTTCCGAATTCCTTATGAGTCACGGTCAAATTGACGATATTGTACCAAGGGAAGCACAGCGGTTATATTTTGCAAAATTACTCAAAATTCATTCCAAAAAATTTTATAAGGGAGATTAGACGGTGAAAAGCTCAAATTTTAATCAGGAAATATTAAAAATCAAAGAAGAGATACAAGACTTAAAGTTAAAAATCGATAAGAGAGAAGACATTAATACTAATGAAGAAATCATCTCATTGGAAAAGAGAGTACATAGTCTTAATTATAATGAAAATTCGGAAGCTTTAGAACTGGTAAAAAAAAGTCGGAATCAAAAAAGACCTACAACAAGAGGACTATGTGAAAAAATATTTAAAGATTTTATAGAATTACACGGTGACGGGCTTTATTCCGATGATTCTTCAATTATAGGTGGGATAGGGATCCTTGGTGATATACCAGTCACTGTTATAGGTCATCAAAAGGGACGCAATGTTCATGAGAATGTACGACGTAATTTTGGTATGGCACATCCTGAAGGATATCGCAAAGCACTTCGCTTAATGAGGGAAGCCGAATTATTCGGACGTCCGCTTATAACATTTATAGATACTCCCGGTGCATATCCCGGTATTGAGGCAGAAAAACGAGGACAGTCTCGTGCAATAGCACAAAATCTTTATGCACTATCAGGTTTAAAAGTGCCTTCTATTTCCATTGTTATTGGTGAGGGCGGTTCCGGTGGTGCCTTAGCCTTAGGTATTACGGATAGAATTTTTATGCTTTCCAATGCTACATATTCGGTTATATCACCCGAAGGTTGTGCAACTATTCTTTGGAAAG
>CAYOTE010000187.1:0-5024 GCA_964406785.1 uncultured Clostridia bacterium | reverse complement strand
AGACTGTTTGTGGCTGTGTCGTAAAATGGTCTGGACTATTTTACGATACATCGTAAAACGGTCTTGATAAAGAGGCGAAAATAAATTAAAATTACACAATGTTAAATAGAGCTTATAATAGTCTTATAAATGAGCATTTCAATGAGTATAGGCAAATGGTATTTATCTCCGGTCCCCGTCAAGTTGGCAAGACTACTATTTCAAAAATATCTTCTAAAAAAGTTATATATTTTAATTGGGATAATCAGGAACATAGACTTTTGATAAGAAGTGGTCCGAATAATCTTATAAAATCCTTTAATTTAGATAGTATTGAAAATATTGGAGTTCGACTTGTTTTTGATGAAATACATAAATATTCAAAATGGAAAGAGTTTTTGAAAGGTTTTTTTGATACTTACGGTGATAATTATAAAATTCTTGTTACCGGAAGTTCAAGATTGAATGTATTTAAAAAGGGTGGGGATAGTTTAATGGGACGATATTTCCCTTATAGGATTCATCCTTTATCGGTTGGCGAGCTTTTAAATGATGATAAAAGAGATAAAGAGATAAGTCGTCCTAAGAAATTAAGTGATGATATATTTGAACAATTATTTAAGTTTAGTGGTTTTCCCGAGCCGTTTTTAAAGGCAAATACAAGATTTTATAATATATGGAAAAGATTAAGAATTGAACAAGTCTTCAATGAAGATTTACGAGATATATCGAGGATTCAGGAATTAAAGGGAATTGAAGATTTTGCCAAACTCATAGTTAATCAAACAGGACAATTATTTAATAGTTCTTCGTTTTCAAATTTATTAAATGTATCTGTTGACACTGTTAGAAGATGGTCTAAGTTGTTATCGGATTTATACTATGTTTTCTTTATTAAACCTTGGTATTCTAATGTTCCGAAATCGTTGAGAAAACAACCTAAGGTATATATGTGGGATTGGAGTTTGATTGAAGACAAGGGGGCAAAATTTGAAAATTTTATTGCTTCTCATCTTTTAAAATCTGTAAATTTTTGGACGGATTCGGGACTGGGAAATTATGAATTGTTTTTTTTAAGGGATAAATATAAGAGAGAGGTAGATTTTCTTATTGCTAAAGATAATATTCCTTGGTTTCTCGTTGAGGTTAAATCCTCGAAAAATGCAAGACTTTCACCATCGATAGAATATTTTGCTGATATTTTAAAAGTAAAGCACTCTTTTCAAGTGGTTTATGATATGGAATATGTTGATAGGGATTGTTTTTCAATCAATATGCCGGTTAAGGTGCCGGCTTTAACTTTTTTATCGCAGTTGATATGATTGGAATCGTATGGAATGAAATCTTAAGTGCGTTTTTTTTATTAAGGGATAGTTGAATGAGTATGAAAATTGCAATTATAGGTACAAGGGGTTATCCTTATGTTTATAGCGGTTATGAGACCTTTGTAAAGGAATTGGCAGAGCGTCTAATCTTACGAGATTTTGAAATTACCGTTTATTGTCATAAGAATTTATTTAAGGCGTATCCCAAAGAGGTTAATGGTATTAAGCTTGTGTATATCTCAACTATTGAAAAAAAAAGTTTAAGTCAATTTATTCATTCTTTTCAATCTTTTATTCATGCTACTTTTAAAAAATATGATTTAATTCTTGCCGTTAATTCTGCCAACGGTCCTTTTGGAGTACTTACTAAAATATTTAGAAAGAAAACAGCTATAAACGTTGATGGGTTAGAGTGGAAAAGACCTAAATGGAAGGGAGTGGGAGCTAAATATTTTTATTTTGCTTCAAAACTTGCTACAAAATTATTTGATATAATAATTACTGATTCTTTTGAAATGGAGAAAATATATAAAAAAGAGTTCGGAGTGAATTCAATGGTTATAGCTTATGGTGCAAATATCAGAGAGTCAAAGAAGCCTGAATTAATAAAAAAATGGGATTTAACTAAGGATGATTATTATTTAATAGTCGGGAGGCTTATTCCTGATAATAACGGTGTGCTGATTGTTGAAGAATTCTTAAGGTCCGACTCTGTGAAAAAATTAGTTATTGTCGGTGATGTTCCTTATAAGGATGAATATGCAAAGAATATCAAGAAAACGGTTGATAAACGGTTGATATTTACGGGTTATATAACTAATCAGGATGAACTTGCGGAGTTGTATCATAATTGTTTTGTCTATTTTCATGGGCATGAGTATGGAGGAACAAATCCTGCAATGTTGAAGGCTCTTGCCTATGGATGTGCCGTTTGTGCCCTTGATACTGTTTTTAATAGAGAGATGTTAGAGAATGGAAAATATGGCGTTTTTTTTAATAAAGAATCAGGCGATTTATTAAATAAAATTGACGAATTAGAGAAGGGTAATATATCTGTTGATGATTATAAGAAAAGGTCCAGAGAGAGAATTGAAAAAAATTACACATGGGAAAAAATTACTAATCAATACATAGAACTTTTTAATAATTTATTAAAGAAAAATGGGTAAATATAAAAAAAACATTAACTATAAAGAGCTTATTGTTGATTTGATATCTTTGGCAATATCTTTTATTTTGGCGATTCTAATTACTAAAAACAGGCTTATTAATATGCCTGAAATTACTGCCGGAATTGAGCCTGTTGAAATTATTTTACTTATAATCTTTTTAATGGTTTGGTTTATTTATTCTAATATAACAGGCTTATATGACAGCTTTAAGATTATTGATAGTTTTAACAAGTTTAATTTACTGATTAAAAGTATATTTATTCAGGTTGTTGTGCTTACGTTTTTTTTGTTTTTTTTAAAAAGTATCTTACTTTCGAGGTTTTTTCTATTTATTTATACTCTGTTATTTTTTGTTCTATTAAATTTAAACAGAATTATATTAAAATTTTATAAAATATTAATAGGGAATAAGAGAGACTTCATTCGTAAAATTATTATTGTCGGGAAAAATGAAATAACAAAAGAGTTTTGTGAAATTGTTAAAAAAAATCCGGCTTCGGGATATGAAATTATTGATACTATTGAATTATCTCGTAAATCTGTAAATGGGAATGACCATATTTTACAATTAAAAGAGTATTTGGAAGGTAAGGAAATAGACGAAGTAATTTTTTCAATTGAACAGCGGAAATATGATTTATACGATGAGCTTATAACTTTTTCTGAGAATTATCCGGTCAGGATAAAAATTATTCCCGAATACTCTAAATTAATGTCCAAAAAATTTACAATGTCAACATTTGGCAATATCCCGATAATAAGTATTAAAGATGATTTATTAGATAATGTATTTTGGAGATTTATTAAGAGAAGTTTTGACCTGCTTTTATCAATACTTTCGTTTGTATTTATTTTTATTTGGCTCTATCCTATTATTGCAATTTTAATAAAGTTAACTTCAAAAGGACCTGTCTTTTTTAAACAGGAGAGGTGGGGAAGGAAGAATAAAAAAATCATTGTTTATAAGTTTAGGACAATGAAGGCGAATGGTAGCGATACGGATAGTGAAGGTCGTTATAAGCAGGCAAAAAAAGATGATTCGAGAATAACAAGAATAGGTACATTTTTAAGAAAGTCTAATTTAGATGAGTTACCACAATTAATCAATGTAATCATAGGCAATATGTCGATAGTCGGTCCAAGACCACATCCTACACCTTTAAATATTGAATCAAAGGCAATAGTAAAAAAATATTTAAAAAGACATCTTGTAAAACCCGGAATAACCGGCTGGGCTCAGGTTAACGGTTTAAGAGGAGAAACGGGCAAAGAAGGACTGATGCAAAAAAGAGTTGATTATGATATATGGTATATTGAAAATTGGAGTTTTTGGTTAGATACTAAAATAATTCTTTTGACATTTTGGAATATGATAAAGGGCGATAAGAATGCGTATTGATATAAATAAAAATATAATATCAAATATAAATTTCTGGTTTTTTCTGTTTGCATTTCTTTCGTTTTTACTTGCTGTCAATAAAATTATAATACATATCGGGTTTATTATAATACCCCTTGCTTTTATATTAACGGGAACGATAACATACTTCTTTAAGCCTAAAATATCCCTATATTTATTTGTCTTTTTGCTTCCGTTAATAACGGCTTTTCCATATTTTAATCCGAATGGTTTTCCTTATAATTATATGGCAATCCCCTTGTTTTATTTATCCGGTATAATAATCGGCTCTGTTATGAGAAGAGAAAAAATGAACTTTAATAATAATTGGAGTATATATTATCTCTTTTTTCTTATAATTATTTGGCTATCGGCAGTTTTTGTTTTTCTTAGATGGTCGAATTTTACTTTAAATTTAATGGCTTTTTTAAAGGATACTCCGGTTGAACCGGGATTGACGAGAGTTTCTTTTGCGTCGATTTTTACGATTTTAACATTATTCCTTTTCTCTATATCACATTATATAATTGTTCTTATAAAAAAAAATAATATAAAAATTAAGAAAATATTCTATTATTTAATACCGGGTTATACTGTATCTGTATTTATTTCTATTTATCAGATGTTTGTAGATCATTATTTCTTAAAAATGAAAATGAAAGTCTGGGTAAAAGAGCCTAATCAATTTAGCGGTGGTTTTTCAGACTTTAATAGTTATGGTTTTTTTTCCGGAATTATTTTTTTATTATTCTTTATTTTTTTGATAGATTATATAAATAAAAATATAAATAAAAATATAAACAAAAATGAAAGCAAAAATGAAAGTAAATTGCAAAATATAAGAAAAATAAGTTTTTATATGGTAGGCTTATTTGTTTCATTAGTTGGTATTTTAGTCTCGGGCAGTAGAACGGCATTTATTTTTATTATAGCTTCATTTGTTTTATTCATCCTATCAAAACAGGTTAAAATTAAGATAAAAGTTATATTTTTAATAATCTTTATCGTTTTTGCCTTCACCGTAGGAGGTGTTTTAAAAGAAAGAATTATTAATACTGTTGAGAAATTTAATAAATCTTTTGTATCTGGAGATTTTTTACAAGGTCTTGACAGAGCTTCAAACGGAAGAGTTCAAATGTTTCAAAATAG
>CAYOTE010000186.1:0-5044 GCA_964406785.1 uncultured Clostridia bacterium | reverse complement strand
AAGCGGAAGGTTCTGATTTTATAACGACATCAATTGTATCTCAAATTATATTACTTTTTTCATTCTTTACATTATCTGATTGTTTATTTAATTGAGAGCCAGAAAGAATACGTATATGACGGAGTAATATTTTAATGTATAAGTTGTGTATCTATTTTAAAAAAGGAAATAATATCCTTGAGTTGTTGTGATTGAGAAAATAATTTTTCTGCCGTTGATGCTATTTCTTCAGATGAACCGGCATTTGCTTGAACAACCTTATCTAAGTCTATTATAGCTTTTATAATCTGTGCCGCACCCTGATTTTGTTCGGTACTTGATGCAGTTATTTCTGCTATCAAATCAGCTGTTGTCCCAATATCAGGGACTAAGACATTCAACATCTCAACCGCTTTTTGAGCCAAAATAAGACTACTTTTTGTTAAATCTGTTATTTCTTTAGCAGAATTTTGACTTCTTTCCGCAAGTTTTCTTACCTCTGATGCAACTACAGCAAAACCTTTACCATGTTCACCTGCTCTTGCTGCTTCTATTGCTGCGTTTAAGGCAAGTAAATTAGTCTGTCTTGCAATTTCTTGAATTATATTAATTTTATCGGATATATCTTTCATTGCTATTGTTGCTTCTTTTACTGCCTTGCCACTATTTTTTGCATTTAAAGCTGCCTTTGCAGATATCTTCTCCGTATGTTGCGAATTATCAGTGTTTTGTTGTATATTTGCACCCATTTCTTCCATTGCTGCCGATATTTCTTCTGCGGCTGCCGCTTGTTCTGTTGCCCCTTGTGCCAATAATTGCGAAGATGTACTTAATTCATTGCTACCTTCAGCAACATTATCAGATGATAATTGTACCTTATAGACAATACTTTTTAGATTTTCATTCATATTATTTAAAGCTTTTGACAACAAGCCTATTTCGTCATTGCTTTGAACCTCTATTGTATTTGTCAAATCTCCGATAGATAATTTTTTAATAACATCTAAAATGTTTTTAACAGGCTTAATAATCATTCTTTCCATAGAAAGGGTTATAACAATTATAAATATAAAAAATATTAACAAAAACGATATTAAAATATTTAACACCAACTTTTTATTTTTGTCCAGTGCATTTGTTACAATAGCCCTCTTTTGCCCTAATAAATATATCCCTATCTTGGTTTTATTAAAAGTTTTAACAGGAACCATAGTTATAAGATATTTGTCATCAAAAAAGTATTCACCGTTTAACTTTTCAATATTTACATTTTTAATTATATGCTCAAGAAAAGCCTTATCCGCATCCTTTTGACTTAATGTATAATTATAAAATTTCTTATTTTTTTTTATTGAATTATAAACATTAAGATAATCATTTTTTAAAAAATATAAAAACTCAATATTATTTTTTATCAGAGTTCTTTTTATAGAATTCAATCCACCTTCAAAATTTACTATACCTACAAATTGTGATTTATATATAACAGGAAACAATCCTTTCAATCGCAATCCTTTTGATGATACCTCTGGGGTTACCATTGGATTTAATGATTTTTTCACCTCTTTATATGCCTCGGAATAATATAATTGCTCTCCAAAATTATCAAAAGACCATGATTTAACAAAGGATTTCAAGTCTTTATCAATAAGATGAAATTTGACATTTTTAAATCCGGTGTTTTTTTTATAAATACCGCTATATTTTTTAAGAATACTAAAACATGTACTCCTGTCACCATTATACATTGCCTTCTCAATAATTGGATTTTTTGCTATCTGCAAAGCATTTGTAAGCCAAACTTTTTCTTTAGCTATCAAGGAATTTTTCAATTCTGTTTTGAAGCTTTTCGCAGTTTTCATTAAACTATTTTTTTCTATAACTGACATTTTATTGAATACATATGGAACCAATACTATAGATGAAATTAAAAACACCAAAAACAAAACAAAAATTATTTTCTTTCTAATACTCATCTTTTTTCTCATAATCTCTCCTTTAAAAAAGTTATCATAAATATATAGTATAAATTTAAAAAAAAAAAATCAAGAAAAATTAAAATCTGTAATTTTCAAGAAAATAATTATAAATATTTCATCTCGTCTCTTTTGGTATTTTTACCGTTTCATAACCAATCTACCAATTTTGTCCGAGACATTTATCGAAAAAGCATCTCTATCAATAGCAAAAAAAGTGCCTATGACTCCTTTTTTTATGATTAACAAGAAACTGCTCTGATATTTCACGTCGGTATCAAAAGTGGGAATAAAATCTCTTGTTTGACCTGAAATTTTCATCAAAATTGTAGAGAAATCCCCAAGAAGTCTATTATAACAAGCTAAGCGATTAAGACGAATGAAACATAATTCTGCTATTTTGAAATGAAGACGATTGAACTTAACGCAGTGAGAATGGACTTATTGGGCATTACAGTAGATTTTGATTAAAATTTTAGGTTTGATTTAAAATTGATTTTTTTTTTTATTAATGTTAGATTATTTTTTGTTATGATTGTACGGAGGATATTGTACGTATGGCATAAAATAGGAGATAGATGTGAAAAATATAAAAAGTTTAGTTGTATTATTAATATTGATGCTTGTTTTGTCGGGTAATATTTTTTCAAAGATTGATAAAAATTTGCCTGTTAAAAACCCTGCTATTATGGGTTATGCTGAAATTCCGGATGGAATGAATACAAGAAAGATACGTCATATAAGCAACTTCTTTACTTTAAAACAGATATACAATGTTATAGAGGATGGAAAGATATCAGGTATGACCGTTAATTTTTCTCTGCTAAAGAAGTATTTATGTGGTGATAATATCGAATCCGAAAAAATATTCGGCAAGACCTATATAGGACCGTATCCTATGGAATCGAATGAGGTAAATTATACTTATAAAAGATTTAGAAAGAGTGGAAATATAAATTACGGAAAGGGCTTTTTGAATTTAAAGACTCTGTTTATAAAGGGACTCAACAGTGAAAATTGGACAGACGAGGGACAGGTTATTATTAGATTTGATTTAAGTTTGGACAGGAAGGGTAAGGATCTGGCTCTCGGTGTTTATGATATTATCATGAGATTTAAAATTGTAAATGATAAATTTTATAAATTAGCGACTATTACCGAGGGACCTATGGTAAATTTATTGCGAAGTGATGTACCTGACAAGGCGGTTATTACTTTTGAGACAAGTAAACCGTGTATTGCCGGTGTTTATCTGAAAGAAAAAACTAAAAGGGAAATACTTTTTAATGATAATAAAAAGAGTGTAAAACACGAAATAAAACTATCGGATTTAAAACCCTCAACCTTTTACAGCTACAAGATTAAAATAGGGAAATATAATAGTCGGTTATATAATTTTAAAACTGCCCCTAAAAAGGGCAAAGGTGAAATTATTTTCACCTATTCGGGAGACAGCAGGTCAGGTGTTGGAAACGGTGAGCTATCATATCTTGGTGTAAATTATAAGACAATAGAAAGACTATCTAATCTTGCATATCGTATGGGCTCGCAGTTTTTTATCCTTGGTGGTGATTTTATTAATGGGAATACAACAAGTCTTGATGACTTTAGGACTCAATTCAAGGGTTGGAAACAGGCAATGGCAGGATTTTGGAATCACAGACCGGTATATACCTGTATGGGGAATCATGAGGCTCTATTGAAAATCTTTATTAATAATAATGTTGTTGGTAGTCTATTTATGTTAAGAATGGATAGATGGCCATACTCAACTGATAGCTCGGAGGCTGTTTTTGCCGATGAATTGGTGTATCCGAAAAACGGACCCGAAAAGTCTGATAAGAGACGACCAACGTATAAGGAGAATGTTTATTCTTTTCAATATGGAATGGTTAAGTTCATAGTCTTCAATAATAATTACTGGATTTCTAAGTCAAGAGGTCCAATGGGGAAAGCTCCCAAACTTTTCGGTGGTTCACCCGAGGGATATATTATGGAAGATCAAATGAGATGGATTAAAAAAGAATTAGATGATGCCAAAAAAGATAAAACTGTAAAATATATTATTTTATTTGCTCAGGAACCGGTTTTCCCCAATGGTGGACATATTGATGACAGTATGTGGTATAGAGGGAATAATAATGTACGAGCATATTCTTTCAATAAAAAAACAGGAAAAACGGTAGGAGAAAAAAAGGGTATTATTGAGGTTAGAAACGAATTTGTACGACTTGTGGGGAAAAATAAAAAAGTTGTTGCGGTTCTTGGAGCGGATGAACATGCCTATCATAAGATATTAATAGACAAAAATGTCCCGATAGGTGATATAAAAACAGATGATAAAAACGGTAACGGTATAATCTGTGAGAAAGGGGAACCTTGTTCGTCCTTAAAAGACATTAAATATCCGGTTTGGTATATGGTATCCGGTGGTGGAGGTGCTCCGTATTATGCAAAAAGAAAAACTCCGTGGAATGAATATTGGATAAAGAAAAAAAAGCACCTGTCAAATAAAAAATACTTTTATTATTCATCACAGGAAAACATGATAGTATTTAAGGCGGATGTCAATAAAATATCGGCTACCATCGTAAATCCTTACGGTGATATTATAGATAGGATTGATGATTTAATGGCAGTGAAAAATAACTTGTAATAATTAATACAAATCTTATATTTTTATCAGGGAATTATTACTGTCAATGAAGAGACTATTTTCAAAGCTTGTCATCAATAAATTATCTTCGTAATCGTAAAGATTGGGAGTAATTTTATTGCCTGATAATTCATCAATAATGAGTTGGGGGAAATTAGCACCCGAGGCAATTGTAAGTTGTATTCCACCTGAAAATCTCGGATTAATCTCAAAAAAGCTTATCTTCTTATCTGAAATTTTGCCTTGAATATTCACCGCACCTTCAAATTCTAATTTTTTGCCGATATTTTCGATATATGATGTTAATTTCTTATTCTTAAATGTTTTTCCCCTATCCGATACGCCGGCTCTTATTACAAGACGATACCTGTGCACACATCTTAAAAGTTTTCCCTCTTTTGAAAAAAGTGCATCGGTAGTAAATTCATCCCCA
>CAYOTE010000185.1:0-5045 GCA_964406785.1 uncultured Clostridia bacterium | reverse complement strand
GACCGACTAAAAGGAGGGAACCGAAGGTGAGTTTGTGATGAACAAACGAATAACGAAAAAATTGAGCACAATTTTTTGCGTTAGTGTAATAGATATCACTGGAAGCGACATCAAACTAAATAGTTACTTATTTTTTTCTTTTTGCGGAGTGAGAAATGTGTTAGAATGGGTGCTATAAACATTAGAATAAGGAGTTAACTATGCAATTTATTGATTTAAAAACACAACAAAAAAGAATTCGAGCTGATATTGAAGATAGAATAAAAAAAATACTCGATCACGGGCAATATATATTGGGACCGGAGGGTAAGGAGCTTGAAAAACGTCTTTCGGATTTTGTCGGTACTAAGTATGCCGTTGGGGTCGCAAGTGGAACAGATGCTTTATTAATGGCATTGATGGCTTATGATGTGGGTCCCGGTGATGCGGTTATAACAACTCCTTTTACCTTTGTTGCAAGTGCCGAAGTAATAAAATTAGTGGGAGCAAGACCTGTCTTTGTTGACATTAATCCTGATACATTTAATATTGATACGGAAAAGTTAAAGAACGTCATTACAGAGTTATAGAATGATAAAACTATTAATTTAAGGGGTATTATTCCTGTCGATTTATTCGGACAAGCTGCTGATTATGATATTATCAATGACATTGCAAAAGAAAATAATCTCTTTGTCTTACAGGATGCGGCTCAGAGTTTCGGTGGTGAGTATAGAGGCAGTAAAACTTGTTCAAATGCGGAAATTGCAGCTACGAGTTTTTTCCCGGCTAAGCCCTTAGGTTGTTATGGCGACGGAGGGATGATTTTTACAAATTCGGAATCTATATATGAAAAACTATTATCAATTAGAGTTCATGGTCAGGGTAATGACAGGTATGAAAATGTAAGAGTAGGAATTAACGGCAGAATGGATTCAATGCAGTCTGCTGTCTTACTTTCAAAGCTCGATATTTTTGATGATGAGATAGAGAAGAGACAAAAGGTATCTACACGGTACTCTGAAAAATTATCGGGAAGCGTAAAAGTTCCGTATATTGAAAAGCATAATTTATCGGCATGGGCACAGTATTCGGTGCTTCATAAAGACAGAGATAGGATAGTCAAATACTTACAGGAACAAAAATTACCCGTAGCCATATACTACCCAATCCCCTTGCATCTTCAAAAAGCCTTTAAAGAGTTGGGGTATAAGACGGGAGACTTTCCTGTATCCGAGACAATTGCATCTCAAATATTCAGCCTGCCAATGCATCCGTATTTATCGGAAGAAGATCAGGATAGAATAGTTCAGTCAATTATTGAGGCAGTAAAATTATAAAAGGAAGAGCTTTTGTGCAAGAAATGACAATCTGATTTGTTCTAATATTGATGTTAAGTGATGATGTTATTATACAGTCTGTTTTAGATGGTAATGTACAAAATTTTGAAGTAATAATAGAACGATATGGTTTAAGGATAATTAATTTTATCAATAAAATGTTAGCTGACTATGACGAGGCAGAAAATATAAGTCAGGAAGTTTTTTTAAAATTATATGAAAATTTAAAAAAGTATAGTATGCAGGGAAATTTTAAAACTTTTGTCTTTACAATAGCGAGAAATACCACCTTAAATCATATAAAAAAACAGAAACGCATTACCTTTTTTTCTCGAATGCCTGCTAATCATTGCATAGATAACTATATTGTCTCAAAAGAAACTCCCGAGAAAGCTATAGACAAAAAACAAAGAGACAAAGATTTATTAACTGCCCTATACTCTTTAAAAGAAAATCAAAGATTGGCACTTGTTCTAAAGGTATATCTTGAAATGTCTTATAAGGAAATTTCTGAAATTACGGGATGGTCAATATCTAAGATTGAAACGCTTATTTCAAGAGCAAAGGGAAATCTTAAAAATAAATTGCAAGAAAACAAAGAATTAATTGTTTAAATGGTGAGGAGAAGATGAACTGTAAAGACATAAAACTTTTATTGAGTGCATATCAGGACAATGAGTTGGATGCTATAATAAACAAAGAGGTATCCGAGCATTTGAGTATATGTGAGAATTGCCAAAGAGAATTCAATAATTTAAAAGAGCTAAATAATAGGTTAATGAAATTAGAGACACATCATCTTCCTTTGAATTTCTCATCCAATATAATGTCTGAAATCAAGGCAAAGCATTCAAATAAAAAATCTTTTGGGGGAATACGAAATGTCTCGTTTCTTTACTCCTTTGTGTTTTTATTATTTATCATTATTGGAATGATATTTATTCAAGTTAAACCTGATAGTATTAATAATAAGATTACAAAACAAAATGATACTTATATGACCTCATTACTTTCAAGTGAACAACAGTTGGGCTTATTGGATATACAGGATAATATAATGGGGATAGTTGAAGATGAGGTTAGCTATGAAGATTAATTTTTTAATACTATTATTGATTGCCTCAATTGCATTAAATGTGGTTTTTGTAGTAAAAAATAAGTCCACGAAGGACTCTAACGCACAAAAAACGCAAAAAGCAATAAGAATAAATCACAGTGAGTTATTAATAAAGGATATGCCTAACCTGTCAACAAAACAAAAAGAAAATTTAAGAAAAATTGTCAAAGAATTTAAGATTAAATTATCCGAATATAAAAATAAAATACTCGCAAAGAGAATAGATATTATAGACGAGTTAGCCAATCCTGATTTTGATATAGACGCCTTAAGAAAAGATACGGAGGCATTAAATGAAATTGAAAATGGTTTAAATTTATACTTTGTTGAGTCTCTCGGCAAAATAAGTATGATTATGAATTCAGAACAGAGAATAAAATTATTATTAAAATTCAGCAAATATTGGTTTTTTTTAAAAGGAAAAAAATAGGAGAATAAAGATGAAAAGTTATTATAAATATTTTTTGATATGCCTTTTGGTATTTTTACTTATTTCGCTTAATATATATTCCAATACAACCGCATCTCTACACAGGGCTCATATGTCAAATTTATTTAAAAAATTCGAACTTTTTTCTCCAAGAATTATTTTAAGAAATAGTGAAGAGTTAAAATTGAGTGCAAAGCAAAGAGCATCAATAGAGTCTGAAATTTTATCATTTGAAAGGTTCCAGATAATAAACGGAGCAGATATTAAAATTTTAGAGTTAAAGTTAGTCTCCTTGCTCTCCAAAGAGCCTGTAAATAGAAAGAAGATGGCAAAAATGATTAGAGAGAGTGGGAAATTAAAGACAAATTCATTCTTAAAATATATTAATCACTTATTTAAAATCAAAGATATATTATCAAAGAGACAGGTAGAAATTCTACTGCAAAAGAAGAAAAGATTTCATAAATAAATTTTGTTTTTCTGCATAAACCACTTTCACTCTTAACCTAAATTTTCCATCAAACTCTTACTGGAAATCATAATTGATAGCATTTATAGTCTTATTAGCTTATATTATTTTTTACAAAATCAGCATTGCATCACCGTATGAAAAAAATTTATAGTTTTTTTCAACTGCAATTCTGTATGCTTCTTGCATAAGTTCTAAACCGGCAAATGCAGAAACAAGAATAAATAGAGATGATTTTGGTAAATGAAAATTAGTTATTAATCTATCAACCATTTTAAATTGAAAGCCCGGATATATAAATATTTCCGAGGAAAAATTTTCTTGTTTTATACTTTGCATTGCATAGGTTTCAAGCGATCTTACGCTTGTTGTTCCTACTGCTGTTAATTTTTTTGTTTTTCTTAACTCGAAGATTTTGTCTGCACTTTCATTTTTTATTGTGATAAATTCTTTTCCCATTTTATGCTCTTCTATATCTTCAACGGTAATTGTCTGAAATGTAGCTGTTCCAACATGTAAAATCAACTCAATTATGTCTGTTTTTTTTCTAATTTCAGAAAGAGTTTTTTCAGAAAAATGAAGTCCTGCCGTGGGTGCTGCAATTGAACCGAGTTCTTGAGAATATAATGTTTGATACCTGTCAAGATCAAATTCTCTGTTTTTTTTAGCCTCATCATATTTTCTTTTAATATAGGGAGGCAATGGTGCGTAACCGAGAGATAAAATTTTTTCATAATTACAGTTAAATTTCAAAATCCGTTTTCCCTTATCTCCAATCTTAATAACTTCGGCTTTAATATTATTTTCAAATATGATGTTGGTCCCAAGTTTTAATTTTTTTGCGGGTAGCCCGAATACTTCGACTGTATTATCTGAAATATTTCTTATAAGCAATAATTCAATTATTTTTTCGTTTACCAATCCAAAAAGTTTTGCAGGTATAACCTTTGAGCTATTTACCACAAGAAAACTATCATTGGGTAATATGTCAACAATATCTTCAAAGATATGGTGTGTGATATTTCCCGATTTTCTTTCAACAAGCATAAGTTTTGATTTTCCTCTTTTTTGAGCGGGAAATCGTGCAATTCTGTCAGCAGGCAGTTCAAAATCAAATTTGTTAATATTCATAGTAGTAAGTTTACTACATAATTTATGTTTTTTACAAATCTATAGTTTTTCAATACTTTCTATTAGGCGAACAGCTTTTTGAGAAAATGGGCTGTATTTGTCTGTGGATAAATTTTTTAATTCGGTAATTGCCTTTTCTTTTTTCCCCATTCTTAACAATGCTATACCTCTATAGTATATGGATTCATCAAAATAGGAAGGATTCATATTTGAAATAATTATTGAGAACTTATCAATAGCTTGTTCATATTTATCATTTAATAAATTACATATTCCCTTAAAAAAAATAATTTTGTAATTATTACGTTGCGTAGATGAAATTTTATTCAATTCTTTTAATGCCAATTTATAATTTTTATTATTATAATAAACCATAGCTTTATCAAAAGTTTTATAATCATAATTGCCTCTTGTCTCGGCTTTTACATATGGAGGCGGTACAAATTTAGAGATTTCGTAATATTGATTAATGTTTTTAGACGGTTCAATAATAAAAATCGCAGTGCTAAAAATTATGAGAAGCAATAGTGAACTTAGTACAAAAACCGGTCTAAAGAAAAAAGTTTTTTGCCTTACATT
>CAYOTE010000184.1:0-5075 GCA_964406785.1 uncultured Clostridia bacterium | reverse complement strand
AAATGCAAAAAGATTTGAGTAGATAAAAGTGCTGTGTTATAATTAGTGGATATTATAAAAATGGAGGAAATATGAGTTATTTGGAATTGGATTTAAAATTAGAAAATAAAGTGAAAGATCTTAAGCTTGCTGATTGGGGAAGAAAAGAAATGGTTCTTGCCGAATTGGAAATGCCTGGTTTAATGTCGGTTAGAAAAAAGTATGGTGTTGAGAAGCCTTTAAAGGGATTAAAAATTACCGGAAGTTTACATATGACTATTCAGACCGCTATGTTGATTGAAACTTTGGAAGTTTTAGGTGCCGATGTAAGATGGGCTTCTTGTAATATCTTTTCTACACAGGATCATGCGGCTGCAACGATTGCCAAGGAAGGAAGAACGGCTGTTTTTGCATGGAAGGGTGAAAGCTTGGCTGAGTATTGGTGGGCATTGGAACAGGCTTTGACGTGGCCTGACGGTTCGGGACCTGACTTAATTGTTGACGACGGTGGCGATGCGACTTTATTTATTCACGAAGGTGTAAAGGCTGAAAATGATAGTTCAATGTTAGAAAAATCTTATGATAATGAAGAGTTTCAATTATTAATTAATAGAATAAAAAAGGGTATAGCAAAAGACCCTAAATATTGGAGCAATTTATCCAAAAACATCAAGGGCGTTTCAGAAGAAACTACAACGGGTGTGCATAGATTATACCAACTTGAAAAAGAAAATGAATTACTATTTCCTGCAATAAATGTTAACGATTCCGTTACAAAATCGAAATTTGATAATCTTTACGGTTGCAGGGAATCTCTTGTTGACGGTATTAAGAGAGCTACAGACATTATGTTGGCTGGTAAAAAGGTTCTTGTCTTAGGTTACGGAGATGTAGGAAAGGGAAGTGTTCAATCTCTTGCCGGTCAGGGGGCAATGGTATTTGTTACCGAGATTGATCCTATTTGTGCTCTTCAGGCTTCAATGGAAGGATATTCGGTTGTTACACTTGATGAAGTTGTAGGCGATATCGACATATTTGTAACTGCTACCGGTAACTATCATGTAATTAAGGGTAGTGATATGGAAAAGATGAAAGACGGTGCAATTGTATGTAATATCGGTCATTTTGATAATGAAATTGAGATGAGTTATTTGGAAACCGAATCTTCCGGTTGTAAGAAAGAAAATATAAAACCTCAGGTTGATAAGTGGACATTAAAGTCCGGTAATTCTATTCTTGTGCTTGCCGAGGGAAGATTGGTTAATCTTGGTTGTGCAACCGGACATCCGAGTTTTGTAATGAGTGCAAGCTTTACAAACCAGTCTCTGGCACAAATTGAATTGGCAACAAAAAAACATGAGAAAAAAGTATATACACTGTCAAAAATTCTTGATGAGGAAGTTGCAAGGCTACATCTCGGTAGATTGGGTGTGTCTTTAACCGTACTTACTCAGGAACAGGCAAACTATATTAATGTACCTAAGGAAGGTCCTTATAAACCTGAATATTACAGATATTAATTTAGTATATTTTTTATCATATTTAGAATTAAGATTAAGTCCAAGAGGAAGATAATCTTGTTGACTTAATCTTTTTTATGAGAATAAATAGAAATGCCCACATTGAAAGAAAAATTATTTAAAATTTATGAGCATGGGTTAGGTGAGGCTTTACCTAATCATAATAGTCGTGAGTACGATATGATGATTAGGTACGGAGCCTTGGGAGAGGTAACCGATGACTATTACCTGTTTATTTACAGGGATTTATATCGTAGTCCGGCATATTACGGAGCTGTACTCTTTTTAAATAAGAGGGACATAAACGGAAGGACAGTTACTATATCATGTTTTGAAGAGACCGGCGATGAAAGGGAGAGGCAACGCTATATCTATGCTGCAATTTATTTTTTAAAAAATAATTATTCAAACTTATTAAAGATAAATGACAAAATAGAATTTGTACTTGATATGGCAAGAAAAAAGATTAATAAATTTCAGAGTGTTAAAAAGCCGAGTGTAGTACAAACTCTTGATAAGTTTAAGCATAATATTAGTAATCAGAGAATAAAAGTTACGGAGTTGCAGGATATTAACTTAGGTGAAAATCTTGACAATAATGCCGAAGCGGAGATAGGTAAAATATTGAAAGGTATTGTTGGAGAAGATAATAACGAAGAAGTAGTACAAAATAATAATTTATCAAGGGGTATGCTACTAAGTACAAGCTTAGCCGGAGGTTTATTAGGGCAAAGGGAGTTAAATTTTACTCCTATTCTTATTTCAAATAAGAAAAAAATAAAATTGCAACAGTCTAATCTTAAAGATTTTACGCAATGTCTTGATTTATACTCTAAGAATAAGGTATTGATTAATTATATAAATTTATTCACAATATTAAAAGACAGTGGAATAGGTGATAATAAAAGTATATCTATTTTAAATAATCTTTATTTTGATAAACTCGCAGATACGGTGTTTAAGAATGAATACATGAATAATGTTTTTAAATTCGATGAGAAGAGTGGTGAATTTTTAAGTCTTAAATTTGATTTATTTTATAAAATTGAGATAAAATTTGCCTCGTCATTGAATAATAAAAATAGTTTGTCTGTTTTTTTAGATTTTATAACGCTTGATGGTAAAACAATTTCAGGCAAAGATAATTATTTTATAAAAATTATTAAGGACTCCGTGTATTTATATGTACAGGACGGGCAGGGCGAATATTATTTTTTAAAGCCTGACAAATCTAATAATTTTATAAAGGTTTTAAAGTTTATAAGTCAAAAGAGTAAATTTAAAGTTAATGCCTTAGGTGTTTATGTGGACTCGTTAAATGAATTACGAACAGATTATGTCAAAGTCAACACAGAGCCGATAAAGAAATATAATCTCAAATTTTTACCAACGCCCGTTTTAAAAATTGTCAAGAAAGATAAAAAAACAAATTCGGGGGATAAAATTGTTGTTACCTTTGATTATCTTGAAAGTATAAAATCTTTTTTAATAAAAAATCCCGATAAGGAACATTACTCTTATGATGTTAATAGAGATTTTGAGAAAGAATGTTTTGCCGTGCTTGATAGTGATTCTATGTTAATTAAAGAACTTGCATATGATAATTTTAACAGGGCTATGACTTCAAACTATTTGTTTAATACGGGGAGTTCTTTAGATTGGATAATTGCACAGGGTGAGAAATATCTTAAGAAGGGCTTTAAATTATATAGTGATGAACAAAAACAGTATATTGGAAATATAAACGGTAAATTTTCTATAAATACACGCTCCGGTATTAATTGGCTTGAATTTTCGCCGGAGATTACCGATTCGATTTCGGGAAAAACACTTAAAATCGTTGAAATTATTGATGAAAAGAAGGGGTTAATATCTGACAAAAAGGGAAACTTGCATCTGATTACCAGTGCTGAAATAAAAAAATTAAAGAATATATTCGGTTATGGTGAAAAATCCGGTGATTACTATAAAATCCCATCCTCTAATTTCATACTTATAAACAAATTGTATGATGAGAGAATGAAGGATATTCCTGAAATTAAACAAATACTTATTAATAATAATAGGATTAAAGAGTTTGATAAGATAAGAGAATATCCCATTACGAAGAATTTTAAAGGTGTCTTAAGAGACTATCAAAAGTCCGGTTTTGATTGGCTTAATTTTTTAAGAGAGTACGGGTTCAACGGATGTCTTGCCGATGATATGGGCTTGGGTAAGACTGTACAGACCATTGCATTTTTACAGTCTGTTAAAGACAATAAAGAGTTAAAAAGCTCTGTACTTATTGTACCCGTATCGGCAATTACAAATTGGGAATCGGAGATTAAAAAATTCTCAAAGAATATTAATTATTTAAGATATATAGGTGTAAAACGTAAAAAAACAAGTATTAATTGGAAGGACTATGATTTAATTATAACAAGTTATGCAACCTTACGAAACGATATAGATTTGTTTAAGGAGTTTTCCTTTGATTATATTGTGCTTGACGAGTCTCAAAATATTAAAAATCATACGGCACAGGTTTCCAAAGCCGTCAAATTATTAACGGGAAATCACAGGATTGCTCTAAGCGGTACACCTGTTGAAAATAATAGCATTGAACTATGGTCCTTATTTGATTTTTTAATGCCCGGATATCTTGGCAGTCTTAACTGGTTTAAACATAAATTTGAAAGGCAAAACGGGACAAATTATCAAGACTCCGTTAATGAGAGGTTAGAGCTATTAAAAAAGATGATTTTTCCCTTTATGTTAAGAAGAAAAAAAGAGGATGTTGAAAAAGAACTACCGCCTAAAACCGAGATAGTAGTCAAATTAAAAATGAATGAGGATCAAGAACAAATATATCAAGAAACGGCAAAAAAATATAGAGATGAGCTTGGCTTTGAAGATAAATCATCACAACTTAAGCTTAAGAATCAATCAATGAAGGTACTTGAGGGTATATTGCGTTTGAGGCAGATGTGTTTGTTCCCAAAACTTGTTGATGAAAAGTATAATGATATTTCATCGGCTAAATTTGATTATTTTAAAGAACAGATAAAGGAAATTATTGCTGAAGGTCATAAGGTGCTTGTCTTTTCACAATACACTAAGGTACTGGCATTGCTAAGAGAAAAGATTGAATCGGAGGGTATAAGGTATTCATATTTGGACGGTAGTACGGCCTTAAAAAAAAGGGAAGAGGCAATAAAGAAATTTCAAGATACTGGTGAGAATTCTGTCTTTTTACTTAGCTTAAAAGCCGGAGGAGTTGCCATCAATCTTACAAAGGCTGATTATGTTATATTATTTGATTTATGGTGGAATCCGGCTGTTGAAGCTCAGGCAATTGACAGGGCTCATAGAATAGGGCAGACAAAAAATGTAATAGTTTATAAAATGGTAATCGAAAATTCAATTGAAGAAAAAATATTAAAACTCCAACAAAAAAAGAAAGATTTGTTCGAAAATATAATAACAACGGATACAGGAACCATCAAATCTTTATCCCAAAAAGAACTCCTTGAACTTTTTAAATAAAGCTTTCATAAGCAATAACCGGTATGAAAAGTGAAGATTGCAACTTTG
>CAYOTE010000183.1:4293-5100 GCA_964406785.1 uncultured Clostridia bacterium | reverse complement strand
TATTGTTCTAAACTTAAATAATTTAAACTATTTTTGATTTATTTTGCATATTTTTTGCTACCCTGTATATTATTTCAAATAATTCTTTTAGATTGTTTATGTCAATACTGGAGAAGGCTATTCTTATATGGACGTCATCAAGATATATTATACCTACATCGTTATTATCCAATAGTTCCTGCCATAGTTCTTTTGCATTTATACCTTTTAGTTTCATTGTCATAAAGTAGCCTGAGTTAAATGGATATGCCGTCCATACCTCATCGAATTTTTTGTTCATCAATATTTTCTTAACCATTTCAGCTCTGCTTTTTAATAGTGCTGTTTTCTCTGCTTTTTCTCTCTGATGTTCTTCATGTGAGAGGATCTTTAGTAATAGACTTTGTCCGACTTTTGAGCCTGATGATATTGAAGAACGTATAGAGCCTTTAACTTTTTCGTTTAAGGCAGTATATAGTTCATCGGTGGCATTTTTAATTCCTAAGGTAATAAATCCCACTCGCAGTCCCCATGAAAGTTCTTCTTTTGTCGCACCGTCTAATTTAATTGCGAGAAGATTCTCGTGTGCATCAGATAGGAGTGCAAATGGTGATTGTCTCTTTTCGTCTTCATTATCTTCGTCATAAAAGAGTCCGAAATAAGCATCATCACAGACTACTATAATATTAATTTCATCTGCCTTTAAAACCATAATATCTTTTATCTTATTGAGCATTTCCGGTTTTGGAGAATAGCCTGTAGGATTATTGGGGAAATTAAGTAAGATAATAACCTTATTGCTGTTATTGTTTTTTGCATTTTCAACTG
>CAYOTE010000183.1:0-4283 GCA_964406785.1 uncultured Clostridia bacterium | reverse complement strand
TCGTTTTTGAGAAAAACACTTTTGACAGCACTGGTTTTTTGCATTTTCAACTGCCTGTGTAAGGGCTTTTTTAAAGCCATTTATATTGAATTCATTATTATCAAAGAACGGGTATTTTACAAATTCCGCATCTCTTCTTTCTTTAAATATGAGATTATAATTACCCCATATCAATTCAGGCAAAACAATTTGATCACCCTCGTTAATAAAGAGATCAGAGAATACAAAGAGTCCGTGAGTTATTCCTGTTACGGGAATGGGGGTACTTATCATCTTATTTTTTAAATCGGGGTTATCTGTCAACATTTTCTTTGTCCACATATCAATAAGCTCTGATCTGCCTGAAACCTGTTCGTATGAGTATATCTCGCTATTTGACAGGGTAAACTCATTTTGTTTGTTTTTAGTGTTGTTTACCGATAATTCGTTTGCGTAATCGTAAGTTAAAAGTTTTCCGTTATTAACAGCCATTCCTATTGTTGCCTTTAGTTTTGGAGCTTTAATTGTAACCTCTTTACTCTGTTGTAGTATTCCTTTCGGGAAAAACATTCTTTTTCCAAAATCAGACAACATCTTAAAAATCGAATTATTTGAATCTTCTATTATCTTATTAAGCTCTTTTGCTATCGGGCATATTTTTTTATTATTCATAAAATCGTCTCCTAATTATTAAGTGGTTATTCTAACATAAAATTTAAGTTAAGAAAAAAATTTATGATTTAACTTGAATTTTAAATCAGACTTTATTACAATCCCCTATATAACTTCTTTTCTTGCATATGCTTCAATTGTATTTATCTTAAAATATCACAAACATACTTTCATCTGGCTCAATTACTACACATATTATAGTGGAAATGTAGATATTTCGTTATAATTTTGATTAAAAAATTAACTTATATTTCTCATTTTATGTATAAATATGATATAATCATACGATAGTAGTTTATAGCTGAGTTGTTTTGGTGTAGAACTATTTTTTATAAAAAAAAGGTGAGGTAATTATATGAGTGTTAATAAGCAGAAGAAGCCGGATTTGAAGCAGATTAAACCTAAGGGGACAATTTTTTGGATAATTTCGATTTTGATTATTTTAGTTTTGTGGAGTATGAATTCTGATTTAAGTACTGTAACAAAGATATCTTTTTCACAATTTATGGATAAAGTCGGGGTTGCCGGTGAGCAGGGAATAAGAACTGCTAAGATTAATGGTAATGTCGTTACCGGAGAGTATGTTGATAAAACAAAGTACAAGACTGCCATACCTATTAATTATCCTGATTTATACAATAAACTTCTTAAACAAAATGTCATAGTTACGGTTGAGGATTTGAATAAAAACGAGTGGTTGTCCTTAATTATTGGTATGGCACCGTTTCTAATACTGATAGGTATATGGATCTTTATGATGAGGCAACAGGGAGGCGGAAAAGCTTTCTCTTTTGGTAAGAGTAAACATAAGATGTTTTCAAGCAATGACAAACAAAAAATTACATTTAAAGATGTTGCCGGTGTTAAAGAGGCTAAGGCGGAATTAGAAGAGATAATTGATTTCTTAAAGGAACCTAAAAAATTTCAAAGACTTGGTGGTAAAATTCCTAAGGGAGTTTTGCTTGTCGGAGCTCCGGGAACGGGAAAAACTCTTTTGGCAAAAGCTATAGCCGGTGAGGCAGATGTACCTTTTTTCTCAATTTCAGGTTCTGATTTTGTCGAATTATTTGTTGGTGTTGGTGCCTCAAGGGTACGAGATCTCTTTGAAGAAGGTAAAAAAAATGCACCTTGTCTGATATTTATAGATGAAATAGATGCAGTAGGGCGTCAAAGAGGAGCAGGACTTGGTGGTGGGCATGATGAACGGGAACAAACTCTTAACCAACTTCTTGTTGAAATGGATGGCTTTGCCGTAAATGAAGGAATTATTATTATTGCCGCAACAAATAGACCTGATATTCTTGATTCGGCTCTGTTAAGACCGGGAAGATTTGACAGGAGAGTTATTGTTTCTCATCCTGATGTGGGTGGAAGGGAGCAAATATTGAAGGTACATGTACGAAATGTTCCTATTGCCAAGAATGTCAAATTAGATGTTCTTGCACGTTCTACACCCGGATTTACGGGAGCGGATCTTGCAAATATGATTAATGAAGCGGCTCTTTATGCGTCGAGACGAGGAGCAAAAAAAGTTGAAATGAAGGATATGGAGTATGCTAAAGATAAGGTAATGATGGGTACTGAACGAAGAAGTATGATAATTTCGGATAAAGAAAAAAAGATTACAGCCTATCATGAAGCCGGTCATGCACTTGTAGCTTCTGTCGAAAAAGAGGCGGATCCATTACATAAGGTCTCAATAATTCCAAGAGGGATGGCACTTGGTGTTACTCAACAATTACCGCTTAATGATAAATATACATATTCAAGACCGTATCTTGAAGCTCAGTTGACTGTATTACTTGGTGGAAGAGTTGCCGAAGAAATTTTTTTAAAAGAGCAAACAAGCGGTGCCGGAAATGACTTGGAAAGAGCAACATCTATTGCAAGAAAGATGGTTTGTGAATGGGGGATGTCGAATCTTGGTACGGTGGTTTACAGTAAAAAAGATGATATGATATTTCTTGGTAAGGATATGATGTCTCATAGTGAATATTCGGAAGATACTGCAAGAAAAATTGATATTGAAATAAAAGCTATAATTGATATTGCCTATAAGAAAACTGAAAAAATAATAATTGATAATAGGGATAGTTTAGAAAAAATAGCACAGTTACTTCTTGAAAAAGAGTCTCTTTCATCTAAAGAGATAGATAAGATACTTGGAAAAGCGAGTGATGCTGATAATGTTGAGAATGCTGATAATAAAGTTAAAAAAGTAAAAAGAGTTTCTAAGCCGAGAAAGAGTAATAAAAAAAATGATGTAGTTTAAAATGTTTGATTATTTAACAAATCTTTTCTCAACGTTTAGTATTAATGATGTCTTGGATATATTTTTTCTCTTTATAATATTTTATTATTTACTGATTTTAATTAAGGGTACAAAATCTTATCAAGTTGCTGTTGGTATGGCGTTGATAGGTGTCTTTGCCGGTATTGGAAGTTTGTTAAAATTGACGGCTTTTTCTTATCTTTTAAATAATTTTTTAACCTATCTTATAATTGCCATTATTGTACTGTTTCAGGATGAGTTGAAAAATATTTTAGGTGAGATAGGAAGTACTATAAGGACAAAGTATAATATATCAAAAAATTCAGATGTAATAGATGAGATAATAAATACTGTTATTGCCCTGTCAATTACCAAAGTTGGTGCGATTATAGCAATTGAAAGAGAAATGAAAGTAGAAAGTTATGTAAATAAGCCTGTTGAGATAGATGCAACGGTGAGTAAGGATCTATTATTGACAATATTTACTCCAAAGACGCCCTTACATGACGGTGCTGTTGTCATTGCTGACAATAAGGTTGCCTTTGCAAGGTGTTTTTTCCCCTTACCGGCTTTAATGGAGTTAAGTCCCACGGGTACAAGGCATCTTGCTGCTCAGGGTATTACTCAGCAAACTGATTGTATTGCAATTGTTGTTTCGGAAGAAACTGGTAAAATATCTTTATCGGTGAAGGGCGAATTAATACGAGGCTTGGACAAGGAAGGTTTGGTGAATAGATTGAAGTACTATAAATTAAAATAGAAAGGGTTAAATACTTATATGAATATTAAAAATTATTTTTTAAAAGATGTTAGTTTAAAAATATTTTCATTAGTTCTTGCCATTGGCGTATGGGCTATGATTACTGGTAAGGCTCGTTCAAATATTGAAAAATTTATTAATATTGATGTTGAATTTGTAAATGTATTAAAAAATGTAAATATATACTCTAATCCTGATAAGGTCAGAATAAAATTGAAGGGAACGGCAAACGATATAAAACTAATATCTGAAAATGATTTTACCGTTGAGATTGATCTTGCTAATGTGAGAGACGGTGTTAGAAATTATTATACGAGGGATTTTTTAAAGACTGATAAAACATCCTATATTGAATCTGTTCATCCGACTATGATAGAGGTCAATGTTAGAGAAATTATAAGAAAAACTATTCCGTTGAAATTAAAATTTGTTAAAACAGTCAATGACAAAAAGAAATTTTACAGACAGGGAAGGTTGGGTGAAATTGGATACTCCTGTCAATTAACGCCTGAAAGGATAGTTGTTGAAGGCTATAAGTCTGTTATTAATAATCTATCTCATATTTCTGTAGGGGATACTGTCTCTTTGGATTTTGAAAAA